>LBIU01000299.1 GCA_000987445.1 Candidatus Accumulibacter adiacens
GAGTTGAACTTCGGCATGTGCTGCGCGGTGTAGCCGATGATGTCGGAGATGATCTTCATCGACGGCTGCGGCGGGTAGATGTAGGTGTTGCGGACCATGAACTCCTTGAGGATGTCGTTCTGGATGGTCCCGGAGAGCTTGTCCTGAGGCACGCCCTGTTCTTCGGCGGCGACGATGTAGCCGGCAAGAATCGGCAGCACGGCCCCGTTCATGGTCATCGACACCGAGATTTTCTCGAGCGGGATGCCATCGAACAGGATCTTCATGTCTTCGACCGAGTCGATCGCCACGCCCGCCTTGCCGACGTCGCCGGTGACGCGCGGATGGTCGGAGTCGTAGCCACGGTGGGTAGCCAGGTCGAAGGCGACCGAGACGCCCTGGCCGCCGCCGGCAAGTGCCTTGCGATAGAAGGCATTCGACGCTTCAGCGGTGGAGAAGCCGGCGTATTGCCGGATGGTCCATGGGCGGCCGGTGTACATCGTGGCCTGCGGGCCGCGGACGAAGGGGGCGAGGCCCGGCAGGGTATCGGCGTACGGCAGGCCTTCCAGATCCTTGCTGGTATACAGCGGTTTGACGACCACGCCTTCGGGCGTGACCCAGTTCAGTGTTTCGAGCTCGGCACCGCGCAGGGCTTTGGCGGCGGCTTTCTTCCAGTCATCGAGGTTGGAGGAATCGGCTACTTGAGGATTGTTCGCGTTGGACATTACGGAACCTTTCACGGAATCGGTGGATTGGGGTGGGGCTTTCGCCCCCGGACGACGCAAAGAATTATACCGACCAGGAGAGCCACAATGGCCTATGGATGACCGTAAGGCTTGACACCCCGCCCGACGAATAATACTGTATCCATAATTATGAAAGCAAGGTCTCGTCTGAGACCCTGAACGAGTCCGCAGAAAAAGAGATTGATGGATCCGAGTCAAATAGCCCAGACTGCCCTCTACCAGGAAGTCGCTGAAAGACTACGGCAGAGAATTTTTGCGCATCAATTGCCCCCGGGAGCAAGAATCGACGAGCAGGCACTGGCGATCGATTACGGGATCAGCAGGACACCATTGCGTGAAGCGCTGAAGGTGCTTGCCGCCGAAGGACTGGTGACGCTGCGACCGCGCCGTGGCTGCTTCGTCACCGAGATCTCCGAGCAGGATCTGGATGACATCTTTCCCCTGATGGCCATGCTCGAAGGGCGTTGCGCGCTCGAAGCGACGACCCGGGCGCAGCCCGAAGACCTGGCCCGGCTCGATGCGCTGCACGAGGAATTGCAGCGCTTTGCCTCGAGTGGCGAGATCGAGCGCTTCTTCGAGGTCAACCAGGCGTTCCACTACCAGATCCAGGAAATGTCCGGAAACCGCAGGTTGCGCCAGGTGATCCAGGACCTGCGCAAGGTGCTCAAGATGACGCGCCTGTTCTCGCTGGGTCTCGACGGTCGTCTGCAGCAGTCGCTCGCCGAACACGCGACCATCCTGGCGGCGATCAAGGCCGGCGACGCAGAAGGCGCGCAAGCCGCGATGCACGATCACATTCTTGCCGGACGCGCGGCGCTGGCCAGGATCCACGCCGTTCAAGCACTGACGACATGAGCGGCTGTGTTCGCTGTACGCGTGCGGCGAGTGTGGCCACGGTCACGCTGTCGAATCCGGGCAAACTCAATGCCGTCGACTTTGCCATGTGGCAGAGCCTGGCCGAGATCTTCGCCGAGCTGTCGGGCGACGATCAGCTGCGCTGCGTCGTCGTTCGTGGCGAGGGTGCTCAGGCGTTCGCTGCTGGCGGCGACATCGAGGAGTTTGTCAGCCGACGGGACACGCTGGAGCGGGCGATGGCCTACCACGCGCAAGCGGGCGCCGCTCTGCAAGCCCTGGCCGATTGTCGGCAGCCGACGATCGCGCTGCTGCAGGGGGCGTGCATTGGGGGTGGGCTGGAGATTGCCGCGCAGTGCGATCTGCGCATTGCCGGGCAGTCGTCGCGTTTCGGCGCCCCCATCAACAAGCTCGGTTTTTCGATGTATCCCGCTGAAATGGCCAGTCTGCTGCGTCTGGCTGGACCGGCATGCCTGCTGGAACTTCTCCTCGAAGGGCGCATTTTCGGTGCCGCCGAGGCGCTCGCCAAAGGCCTCGTCACCCGCGTGGTCAGCGATGCCGAAGTCGTTGACGAAGCCTACGCCAGCGCACACCGCATTTGTGCGGGCGCGCCGCTGGTCGCCCGTTGGCATAAGCAGTGGTTACGTCGGCTGCAGCAGGGGGAGCCCTTGAGCGACGAGGAGCTACGTGCCTCGTTCGCTTTTCTCGAGACAGCGGATTACCGGGAAGGCTTGGCGGCATTCGCCGAGAAGCGCAAGCCGCAATTCAGCGGTCGCTGATCGCCTTAAACGGACAGACCCCACATCATCTTGGCCGCCAGCAGGATGAGGATGCCGGCAAAAAGACGCTTCAGCGTGGTCACCGGCAAGCGGTGTGCCAGGCGGGCGCCGAGGGGTGCAATCAGCATGCTCGCTGGCACCAGCCAGAGCAGCGCCGGCAGGTAGACGAAGCCGAGGCTCCCTTGCGGCAGGCCGGGGTGCCCCCAGCCGTTGAACATGTAACCCAGCGACCCGCCGATGGCGATCGGGAAGCCGACGGCCGCTGAGGTCCCGATCGCATGTTGGACGCGCACGTTGCACCAGGTCAGGAAAGGCACCGTGAGGGATCCGCCACCGATGGCGACCAGTGCCGACAGCGTGCCGATGCCCGTGCCGACGGCAAAGACGCCGAGCGCACCGGGGAGCTCACGCGAGGCCCTGGGTTTCAGGTCGAGGATCATCTGCACCGCGATCAGGCAGACGAAGACCAGGAAGAACAGCGCCAAGGGACGGGACGGCACGCTGCCGGCGAACAGGGTGCCGATCAGCGTGCCGAAGAGAATTCCGGGGGTGATCTGGACAACCACTTTCCACCGCACGGCTGCATGCTGGTGATGGGCGCGCAGGCTGGCAAGCGAGGTAAAGAGGATCGTGGCCATGGAAGTGCCGAGCGCCATATGCAGCACCTCATTCGCCGGAAATCCTGCCTGCGCGGCGAACATCATGGTCAGTGTCGGGACCATCACCAGGCCGCCACCGATGCCGAGCATGCCGGCGAAGAAACCGGTGAACAAACCGAGCGCAATATATGCCAGCCACCAGAGCAACGTGAACTCCCCTCCAGTCAGGCACTGCCCGTGGCACGGGGAGCTTTACTCCCACGAATCCGAGCATCCGACGATCCGACGATCCGACGCCCGGCCGCATCATCCATGCCCGCGGTGCCGTTGATGCGTTTCATTTCCCGAGGATCTCGGCCAGCATCCGGTCCACCCCGAGCCGCCAATCGGGCAAGCGCAGATCGAAGGCCGCCTGCAGCTTGCGCGTGTCCAGGCGCGAGTTATGCGGACGCGGTGCGGGCAGGGGGTAGGCGCTGCTTGGCACCGCTTCGATGGCTTCCGGGGCGACGCGGATGTCCTCGCCGGACTGGCGGGCGAATTCGATGACGTGTCGGGCGTAGCCGTGCCAGCTGGTCTCGCCAGTGGCCACCAGGTGGTAGAGCCCGGCCAGTTGAGGTTTCTGCTGGACGCTGCGCAGTGCCTGCGCGGTTACGTCGGCGAGCAGTTCGGCGCCGGTCGGCGCGCCAATCTGATCGGCGATGACCTTGAGCTGATCGCGTTCGCTCGCCAAGCGTAGCATGGTGCGCGCAAAGTTGTTGCCGCGCGCAGCATATACCCAACTGGTGCGAAAGATCAGGTGCTTGACGCAGGCTGCGGCGATGGCTTGCTCGCCGGCGAGCTTGGTCTGTCCGTAAACGCTCAACGGGGCGGTCGGGTCGCTTTCCTGCCAGGCTTTGTCGCCGCTGCCGTCGAAGACGTAATCGGTCGAGTAATGCAGCAGCCAGGCGCCGAGGCGGCTGGCTTCCTCGGCCAGCACCCCGGGAGCCAGGGCGTTGAGCGTGTTCGCCAGCTCGGGCTCCGATTCAGCCTTGTCGACCGCCGTGTGGGCGGCGGCATTGACGATCACGTCAGGCGCCACCGCACGCACACATTTCGCCAGGTCGGCGAGCTTGCTGAAGTCGCCGCACAGTTCGCCATCGCCTTCGCAATCCAGGGCAATAAGGGTTCCGAGCGGCGCCAGACTGCGCTGCAGCTCCCAGCCGACCTGTCCGCGCTTGCCGAAGAGCAGGATTTTCATGGCTGGCGTCCGGCGTAGTTCTTTTCGACCCAGTCGCGGTAGGCGCCGGACTGCACGTTCTCTACCCACTGCTGATTATCCAGATACCAGTGCACGGTCTTGCGAATGCCGGTGGCGAAAGTCTCTGCCGGTTTCCAGCCCAGCTCGCTTTCGATCTTGCGCGCGTCGATGGCGTAGCGGCGGTCATGACCGGGGCGGTCGGCAACCGTGGTGATCTGCTCGCGGTAGGGCTTGCCGTCGGAACGTGGGCGAAGTTCGTCGAGCAGGCTGCAGACAGTGTGCACGATATCGAGGTTGGGCTGCTCGTTCCAGCCGCCGACGTTGTAGGTTTCACCCGGGCGACCGGCTTCCAGCACACGCCGAATCGCGGTGCAGTGGTCCTTGACGTACAGCCAGTCGCGAATCTGCTGGCCGTCGCCATAGACCGGAAGGGCCTTGCCGGCGAGGGCATTGACGATCATCAGCGGGATCAGTTTTTCCGGGAAATGATAGGGACCGTAATTGTTCGAGCAGTTGGTGGTCAGCACCGGCAGCCCGTAGGTGTGGTGGTAGGCGCGCACCAGATGGTCGCTGGCCGCCTTGCTCGCCGAGTACGGGCTGTT
>LBIU01000030.1 GCA_000987445.1 Candidatus Accumulibacter adiacens
GGCGATTCGCCGGTGGGCTATCGCCTGCCGCTCGACTCGCAGCCCTGGGTTGCCAAGGCCGACTACCCCTACGTGCACGCTCCCGACCCGACGCAGACCTTCCCGGCGCTGCGCGAGCACAGCGCGATTCGCGCGCAGTTCGCCGTCAGCCGTAGCCTCGGCCTGCCGGCGGTAAACGCCGCCGTCGGCGCTGCCGCTTTCGCCGAGAAAGCTCTGGAACGGGCCGATGCAGCGCTTGCCCGCGCTGCCGAAACCGCAGAAGCCGGTGCGGCCGGGGACGATCCTGCGCCACGCGCCGGCGAATCAGCAAGCCTGGTCACGCGGACCTCGGTTTCGGCGCAGGCGCGCAACGGCGTGCTGTACATCTTCATGCCGCCGACCGAAACGCTCGACGAGTATCTCGAACTGGTCGGCGCTGTCGAAGCGACCGCCGAAACGCTCGCCTCGCCGGTCGTTCTCGAAGGCTACGAGCCGCCCTCCGACCCGCGCCTGAGCAACTTCCGGGTGACCCCGGATCCGGGCGTCATCGAGGTCAACATCCAACCGTCGGCGACCTGGGACGAACTCGTCGCGCGCACGACGCATCTCTACGAGGCCGCACACCTGTCGCGGCTATCTACCGAAAAGTTCATGCTCGACGGCCGCCATACGGGTACCGGCGGCGGCAACCACTTCGTCTTCGGTGGCGCGGCCACCCTCGATTCCCCCTTCCTGCGACGGCCCGACCTCCTGCGCAGCCTGATCAGCTACTGGCACAACCATCCCTCGCTGTCCTACCTCTTCTCGGGTCTGTTCATCGGCCCGACCAGCCAGTCGCCACGCGTAGACGAGGCGCGCAACGATTCGGTGTACGAACTCGAGATTGCCTTCAGCCAGCTGCCCAAGGCCAGCGCCGACGCCAGCGAATGCGTCGCCCCCTGGGTCATCGACCGGGCGCTGCGCAATCTGCTGATCGACTCCACCGGCAATACCCATCGCGCCGAGTTCTGCATCGACAAGCTGTACTCGCCCGACGGCGCCACCGGCCGCCTCGGCCTGCTCGAAATGCGGGCCTTCGAAATGCCGCCGCACGCGCGCATGTCGCTCGCCCAGCAGCTGCTGCTGCGAGCGCTGATCGCGCACTTCTGGCGCACCCCCTACGCCCCCGAGCAACTGGTCCGCTGGGGTACCGAGCTGCACGATCGTTTCATGCTGCCACACTTCGTCAAACAGGACTTCGACGACGTCCTCACCGACCTCGCTGGCGCCGGCTACGCGCTCGATCCTGCCTGGTTCGCGCCGCATTTCGAATTCCGCTTTCCGGTGCATGGCAGCATTTCGGCGCTGGGCATGGAATTGGAATTGCGTCATGCGCTGGAACCCTGGCACGTGATGGGCGAACAGGGCGCGGTGGGCGGCACGGCACGCTACGTAGACTCCTCGCTGGAACGTCTGCAGGTCAAGCTGACCGGCATGGCCAGTGAGCGCTATGTGCTCACCTGCAACGGCCGCACGGTGCCGCTGCGCTCGACCGGCAAGGTCGGCGAGTATGTCGCCGGCGTACGCTACCGCGCCTGGAACCCACCGTCGGCCCTGCATCCGACGATCGGCGTGCACGCGCCGCTGGTTTTCGATCTGGTCGATACCTGGATGAAGCGCTCGCTGGCCGGCTGTCAATACCACGTCGAGCACCCCGGCGGTCGCAACCCCGACCGTTACCCGGTCAATGCCAACGAAGCCGAGGGCCGGCGTCTGGCACGGTTCAGCGCTTTCGGCCATACGCCCGGTGTTGTCGACCTGAAGGCCATGCCGAGCAATGCCGGCTTCCCGTTTACGCTAGACTTGCGGCGCTCCTGAACCCAGCTGGCCCGGGCGACTCCCGGGCCTGTTTCTTTGATGCCGCGATCCTTGCTGTCAAGCTACCTGCAGAAACCCGACCGCTTCGACGAGATGCTCGCCGAAGACGGCAGCGTTCGCCCCGCCTGGCAGGCATTCTTTGCGCATCTGGAAACAGCCTCGGCCGAGCAGATGCGCCACCGGCTCGATTACGTCCGCCGACGCATCCTCGAAAACGGCGTCACCTACAATGTCTATGCCGACCCCGAAGGTACTGATCGCCCCTGGGAACTCGATCCCCTGCCGCTGCTTCTCGGCGCCGCCGAATGGCAACAGGTGGCGGGCGCCGTAAAGCAGCGTGCCCGCCTGCTCAACGCGGTTCTCTGCGACCTCTACGGCGAGCAGGAATTGCTCAAGGACGGCACCTTGCCACCGGCGCTGGTCTACGGCCACAACAACTTCCTCTGGCCATGCCAGGACGTCAGGCCAGCCGGTGACACCTACCTGCACCTCTACGCGGCCGATCTCGCGCGCTCACCCGACGGCCAATGGTGGGTAATCGCCGATCGCACCCAGGCGCCCTCCGGTGCGGGCTACGCCCTCGAAAATCGCACCATCATCGGGCGCACCTTTCCCGAGCAATTCCGCGACCTGAATGTCCAGCACCTGGCGTCCTTCTTCCGCAAGCTTCAGGACGCCCTGGCGCATTGGGCTCCGCATGCCGGCGAGCCGCCGCTGATCGTCCTGCTGACGCCCGGCCCCTACAATGAAACCTACTTCGAGCATGCCTATCTCGCGCGCTACCTCGGTTTCCCGCTCGTCGAAGGGCAGGATCTGACCGTGCGCAGCGAGTCGGTGTACCTGAAGACACTCAACGGCTTGCGGCGTGTGCACGCCATCCTGCGCCGACTCGACGACGACTACTGCGACCCGCTCGAGCTGCGCAGCGACTCGGCGCTCGGCGTCCCCGGCCTTCTGCAGGCGGTGCGCGCCGGCCAGGTGCTGGTTGCCAACGCGCTGGGCAGCGGCCTGCTGGAATCCGCCGCCCTGCCGGGATTCCTGCCCGGCGCCTGCGAGAAGCTGCTCGGCGAGCCATTGGCCATGCCCTCAGTGGCCACCTGGTGGTGCGGCGAGCAGGCGGCGCTGGACTACACGGTCGCCAACCTGGACCATCTGGTGATCAAGGGCTCCTATCCGTCGCAGAACTTCGACCCGCTGTTCGGTAATGAGCTGACGGGCAACAACCGCGACGAGATGATCGCCCGTCTGCGCGCCCGGCCGCAAGCGTATGTGGCGCAGGAATTGGTCAATTACTCACAGGCACCCACCTGGAGTCCGCACCACAAGCGGCGCCTGCTGCCACGCGGCGTCGGCCTGCGCGTTTATGTCGCCGCCACACCGAACGGCCATGTGGTGATGCCGGGTGGCCTGACGCGCGTCTCGGCGGCCTCGAACGCGCGCATCATCTCGATGCAGCGCGGTGGCTCGAGCAAGGATACCTGGGTATCGACCAATACCCAGGTGAGCAACTTCAGCCTGCTCAAGCATTCGGTCGGCAAAGCCGATCTGGTCCGTGGCGGCGACAAGCTCTCCTCGCGAGTCGTCGAGAATCTGTATTGGTTCGGCCGCTACAGCGAACGCTGTGACAAGAACGCCCGCCTGTTACGCGTGGCGCTATCGCGGCTGGTCGACGCCGGTGACGACGCCCTGCCGGCTCTGACCTCAGCTCTCGACCTGTGCTTGGCGCTGAAGCTTCTGCCGGTCGCCGAGCCCAAACGAGACAGCGACGACGGCGATGCGACAGTTCCGGTCGCGCAGGCGCAGCGCGAGACCCTAATGCTCGCAGCGATCTGCGACCAGGAGTGGGGCAACGGTCTGGCGGGCGACATCCGCCGCCTGCTATGGGTTGCTGCCCAGGTCCGCGAACGCTTCTCGCTCGACAACTGGCACGCACTCAATCACCTGCAGCACCAGGTGCAAGCCTATAGCCGACAGGGAAACGACCAAACCCTTCCCGAACTGGGCGAGGCGCTGGCTTTTCTCGACCAGGTCTTGTTGGCTTCGTCGTCGCTGGCCGGTTTCGCGATGGACAACATGACGCGCGACGACGGCTGGCGCCTGCTGATCATCGGCCGGCGCATCGAACGGCTGATTTTTCTCGCCAAGACGGTCGCCCACTTCCTGCGCCTGCCGTCCACGCGCGCACCAGGGGGCCTCGAGTGGTTGCTCGAACTGACCGACAGCATCATTACCTACCGTTCGCGCTACATGACTCAGCCGGAGCTCCTGCCAACGCTCGACCTGATCGTTTTCGACGACGGCAACCCGCACTCGGTCAGCTTTCAACTGCAGATCCTGCTGCGTTACCTCGAGCAATTGGCCCGCTTGCTCGGTGGCGCGCGTGACGAAGGGCTACCGCCGGCGCTGCAGCGACTGCAATCCTTCGATCTCGGCGAATTCGAGGGACAGAGATTCGGCGACTGCCGTGCTTGCGATCCGTGCCTGAGACTGGCCGCCATTCTCGACGAAGCGGCAGCCGCCGCAGCCGCCCTTTCCGACCGCCTGGCGATGCGCTATTTCAGTCACGTCAGCGACGTCAGCCGCTACACCTTCACCTCTTGAGTGCCGTGAACTTGCCCGCAGCCCGCTATCACGTCGTTCACGAAACGATCTACCGTTACGACAGCCCGGTATCGCTGTCACGCCAACTGCTGCACCTGACGCCGCGCGATTGCCCCTGGCAGCGTTGCCTGGCACACCGGATCACGGTTTCCCCCGAGGCCACCACGCACCGCGAACGCTACGACAGCTTTGGCAACCCGGTCAGAGAGCTGAGCATCGAGTTCCCGCACGACAGCCTCGAGGTCAGGGCC
>LBIU01000300.1 GCA_000987445.1 Candidatus Accumulibacter adiacens
GCTTCGTGAGTCGCTTGCGCGACTGTCAGACCAAGGGATTTGGCTGGCGACTGCTCGCTGCGCTGCTGGTCGGCGCGGCGGGGGTCTTCGCGTTTGCGCCCTTCGCCTGGTTTCCGATCAACTGGCTGAGTCTCGGCAGCCTTTTCGCGCTGCTCTGCGCCGAGGCCGAGGGCCAGCGCAGCCCGCGTCGCGGCGCCCTGCTCGGCGCGGCCTTCGCTTTCGGCCTGTTCCTGGCCGGCGTCAGCTGGGTCTATGTCAGCCTCAGCGTCTTCGGCGGCATGCCGGCGTGGCTGGCCGGCCTGGCGACGGTTCTTTTCTGCCTGGTACTGACCCTGTTTCCAGCCCTCGCCGGAGCGCTCTTCATTCGTTTCGCCGCGGCTGGCTGGCTGCCGCGGGCGCTTCTTTTCGCCAGTCTGTGGACACTGGCCGAGTGGCTGCGCTCCTGGGTCTTCAGCGGCTTTCCGTGGCTCGCCGCGGGCTACGCGCAGGTCCCGCCGAGCCCGCTCGCCGGTTATGCGCCACTGCTCGGCGTTTATGGCGTAACGCTGTCGGCGGCGCTCACCGGAGCGCTGCTTGGCGAGTGGCTGCGCGGCGCTCTGCGCTCGTCAAGACACGGCCGTGACGGGCAAACACGCCGCTTGCCGGCGCTGCCCTTGCTGGCGCTCGCGCTGCTCCTGGGCGCCGGCGCCTTGCTGCGTGAAGCGCACTGGACGCAGGCCATCGGCGAACCGGTGTCAGTGGCGCTGTTGCAGGGGAATGTCGCGCAGGAGATCAAATGGCGCCCCGAGCGCTTCGCCGATTCGCTGCGCACCTACTACCGGCTGGCGCAGGAGAACCCCGCGCAGCTGACGATCCTGCCGGAAACCGCACTGCCCGCCTTTCTCGACCAGATTCCCGCCGAGTATCTCGACCGGTTGCGCCAGCTGGCCCTGCGCCAGCAGGGCGAACTGCTGCTTGGCATTGCCGTCGCCGAGGGACGGCAATACTTCAACGCCGCGGTGAGCCTCGGCAGCACGCCGTCACAGCGCTACAGCAAGGTGCATCTGGTGCCTTTCGGCGAGTTCGTGCCGCCAGGTTTCGCCTGGTTCATGGCCATGGCCAATATCCCGATGTCCGACTTCACCGCTGGCGCAGCGCGACAGCCAGCCTTGCAGCTGGTCGGCCAGAAGGTGGCCGTGAACATCTGCTACGAAGACGCCTTCGGTGAGGAGATCATCGGCGCCCTGCCGGCCGCGACGCTCCTGGTCAACATCTCCAATGTGGCCTGGTTCGGTGACTCGCTGGCGCCGGCACAACACCTGCAGATTGCCCAGATGCGCGCCCTGGAAAGCGGCCGCATGATGCTGCGTGCGACCAACACGGGCATGACCGCGATCGTCGATGTCGATGGCCGCGTGCGCTCGACCCTGCCCCCCTTCACGCGCGGTGCACTGGTCGACGAAGTGCAGGGCTACTCGGGTGCGACCCCCTTCGTGCGCTTCGGCAACTGGCCGGCAATCACCCTGTCGGCGCTGCTGACAGGACTGCTGGCACTGTTCCGCCGGCGCCTGTAATCCGCGAAAATCTGCGTGATCTGCGGATATTGAAGGACCTTTCCCGCTCGTGATGAGCAAGGCCTGGTGAGTATTGGCACAGGCGGCGCGGAGCGCGTGTTTTTTGTCCGCAGATTACGCAGATTTTCGCAGATTGATAGAGCCGAGCGCTGGCATGCCGGGCGTATTGGCTGCTTGACAATGAATCTCGTTTACACGGCGCAATCGATGCTGTAGAACGAAGTGCGCATGCGCATCGGAAACAGAGGCAGTTTTCACGGAGGAAGCAATGATGTTCAAGGAACTGATTGTTGCCGTATCCCTCACCTTGACCGTGATTCCCCCCTTCGCTGTGGCCGCGCCGGAGGCAGCAAGCAGCGTCAGCGGCGAGCGCCCGAACTCCGCATGGAATGTCGCCTACCCCGAGAAGAACGCGGCCCTGACATTGATGGGCGACGCCAAGGCCGGCGAGGACACCTACCAAGCTTACTGCGCAGCCTGCCACCTGCCGAGCGGTGGCGGCAATCCGGACGGCGGCATCCCGCAACTGGCAGGTCAGCACCGCACGGTGCTGATCAAGCAGTTGGCCGATATTCGTGCCGGCCTCCGCGACAACCCGACGATGTACCCCTTCGCCAGCGGGCTGCCCGACGCCCAGGCACTCGCCGATGTCGCAAGCTATATCGCGACGCTCTGCATTCCTCGCGGCGCGGGCCAGTACGAAGCCCCGGATGCGGCCGAGCAGATCACCTATGGCAAGAGGCTGTACGAAACGGAATGCAGCCAATGTCATGGCCTGAGCGGTGACGGCATGCAGGAGAAGTTCTACCCGCTCCTCGCCGGGCAGCATTACGCCTATCTGCTGCGCCAACTGGCCGACATCCGCGACGGCAAGCGCGGCAATGCGCATCCGGATATGGTCCGGCTGATCGCACAGTACGACAATGCGCAACTGGTGGCCCTCTCGGCGTATCAGGCGAGCCTGGCCACGCGGCCACGTGGATGGGCAACGCAGCCGCGCTTCTGCACGCCGGAATGATCTAGCTCGACCGCCGGCGCCGGCCGGCGCCCTCGGCAATGCAGCCACGTGGACGGCAGGGAAGCCGGCACACGCGCTCGGCAGGGTGCGACTCTGGCGCCGAAAGCGATTCGTGTCCGGGCAGAAACCAAGTAAAATCCCCCTTTTTCGTTCGTGCAAAAACCCTCCCATGCCTACATTCCAGGAAGTCATTTTGCGTCTCCAGAATTTCTGGGACCAACAGGGCTGCGTGCTGCTGCAACCCTACGACATCGAAGTCGGTGCCGGCACTTTCCACACCGCGACCTTCCTGCGCGCCATCGGCCCGGAGCCCTGGAACGCTGCCTATGTGCAACCGTCGCGCCGCCCGAAGGACGGTCGCTACGGCGAGAACCCGAACCGCCTGCAGCACTACTACCAGTATCAGGTGGTCCTCAAGCCCTCACCCGCCAACATCCAGGATCTCTACCTCGATTCGCTGCGCGCGCTCGGCATCGATACCGCGGCGCACGACATCCGCTTCGTCGAGGATGACTGGGAGAGCCCGACCCTGGGTGCCTGGGGCCTCGGCTGGGAAGTCTGGCTGGACGGCATGGAAGTGACTCAGTTCACCTATTTCCAGGAAGTCGGTTCGCTGTCCTGCAAGCCGGTACTGGGCGAAATCACCTACGGCATCGAACGGCTGGCGATGTACCTGCAAGGAGTGGAGAACGTCTTCGACCTGGTCTGGGCGGAAGGGCCGGGCTACCGGGTGACCTACGGCGACGTCTTCCACCAGAACGAAGTCGAGCAGTCGAAGTACAACTTCGAGCAGGCCAATGTCGAAATGCTCTTCCGACACTTCAGCGAGCACGAATCCGAAGCCCGGCGCCTGATCGCCGCGAACCTGGCCTTGCCCGGCTACGAAATGGTCATGAAGTGCTCGCACGTCTTCAACCTGCTCGACGCACGCGGCGCCATCTCGGTGACCGAGCGTGCCGCCTACATTGGGCGCGTGCGTGCGCTGGCGCGCGAAGTCGCGCAGGCTTACCTTGATTCCCGCCAGGCCCTCGGCTTCCCGATGTGCAAGACGACCACCGGCCACGAGGGGCAATGAGATGAACGATACGGTCCTGATCGAGCTGCGCAGCGAAGAGCTGCCTCCGAAATCCTTGCGGCAGCTCTCCGAAGCATTCGCCGACGCCGTTTTTTCGGCCCTGAAAGCGCAAGAGTTCACAGCCGACGACAGCGTGTGCACCCCCTATGCCACCCCGCGCCGCCTGGCACTGTCGATCACCGGCGTCGCCACCCGCCAGCCCGACCGCGTCCTCGAGCGCAAGGGCCCGGCGGTAAGCAGCGCACTCGACGCAGCCGGCCAGCCGACGAAAGCGCTGGCCGGCTTCATGCGTTCGGCCGGCGTCAGCTTCGAGCAGCTGCACCAGGCCGCTGACGGCAAGGGCGAGTATTTTGTCGCCCGCATCGAGAAAAAGGGTGAGCAGCTCGACGCGCATCTGGCCGAAATCGTCGCCCAGGCACTGAAGAAGCTGCCGATTCCGAAAGTCATGCGCTGGGGCGACTCGGAACATCAGTTCGTGCGCCCGGTGCACAGCCTGATCCTCCTGCACGGCGAAAATGTCGTCGCTGGCGAAGTGCTCGGCCTGCGCAGCGGGCGGGTCACGCGCGGTCACCGCTTCCTGTCCGCCGGCGAGATCGTCATCGACCGGCCGTCCGAGTATGTCGGCAAGCTCGCGGCCGGCAAGGTCATCGCGTCCTTCGCCGAAAGGCGTGCCGTCGTCGCAGCCCAGCTCGACGCCGCCGCCAAGCGTCTCGACGCCCGCATCAACCCTGCCGATGGCCTGCTCGACGAGGTCACCGCGCTGGTCGAATGGCCGGCCGTCTATGCCGGCCAGTTCGAGGCCGAATACCTGGAAGTGCCGCAGGAATGCCTGATCCTGACCATGCAGCAAAACCAGAAGTACTTCCCCCTGCTCGACGGCAGCGGCAAGCTGCTCAATCGCTTCCTGATCGTCTCCAACATGCAGGTCGAGGATCCCAGCGCCATCGTCAGCGGCAATGAACGCGTCGTTCGCCCGCGTCTGGCCGATGCGCGCTTCTTCTACAATCAGGACCGCAAGAACGGTTTCAGCACCCGCGCCATGCGACTTGGCGCCGTGGTCTATCACAACAAACTCGGCTCGCTGGGCGACCGCGCCCAACGCCTGGGTCGGATCGCGCAGCGCATTGCCGACAGGCTCGGCGCCGACGGCCAGGTCGCCGAAGCCGTCGGCATGCTGGCCAAGGTCGACCTGCTGACCGACATGGTCGGCGAGTTTCCCGAGCTGCAGGGGATCATGGGCCGCTACTACCTGCTGCACGAAGGCAATACGCCGGAATTGGCCGACGCCGTCGAGCAGCACTACCGGCCGCGCTTTGCCGGCGACGCCCTGCCGCAGGGCAACATCGCCTGTGCTGCCGCGCTGGCCGACAAACTCGACGCCCTGGTCGGCTTTTTCGGCATCGGGCAACTGCCAACCGGCGACAAGGATCCCTTTGGCCTGCGCCGCGCCGCTCTCGGCGTGTTGCGCATCCTGATGGAGACGCCGCTGCCACTCGATCTGGCGGAACTGATCACCGACGCCAGCACGGCGCTGAGCAGCCAGGGCATCACGCTCGAGCCGGTCGAGCAGCCGCTGCGGGTGTTCATGCTCGATCGTCTGCGCGGCACACTCAGAGACGCCGGCCATTCGATCGACGTCATCGAAGCGGTCCTGGCGCAACAACCGACCCGCATCGATCGGGTTCCCGCCCGCCTGGCGGCGGTCCGCGAGTTCCAGCAGCTGCCGGAGTCGCTGGCTCTGGCCGCGGCCAACAAGCGCATCGGCAACATCCTGAAAAAGGCAGACGCGGCGCTGCCCGAACCCGACATCGCGCTGCTCGAGGAAGACGCCGAAAAAGCGCTCTTCCAGCGCGTGCTGCTGATCGCCCCGCTGGTCAAGTCGCACGTCGCCAACGAGGACTACGCCGACGCGCTGAAAGTACTGGCCTCGGTACGCGCCGAGGTCGACCGTTTCTTCGAGGAAGTGATGGTCAATGTTCCCGAGCCCGTGCTGCGCGGCAACCGCCTGGGTCTCCTGAAAGCGCTCTTCGATCAGCTCAACGCGGTTGCCGACATCTCGAAGCTGGCCGTATGAAACTCGTCATCCTCGACCGTGACGGCGTCATCAACTACGACTCGAAGCAGTTCATCAAGTCGCCGGCCGAATGGCGGCCGATTCCCGGCAGCCTGGAAGCCATCGCCCGCCTCAATCAGGCCGGCTACACGGTGGTACTGGCGACCAACCAGTCCGGCGTCGGTCGCGGACTGTTCGACATGGATACGCTGAACGCCATACACGACAAGATGTGTCGCGCGGTGCAAGCCTGTGGCGGTCGCATCGACGCCATTTTCTATTGCCCGCATGCGGTCGACGCGCATTGCGCTTGCCGCAAACCCAAGCCGGGAATGTACGAGCGTATTGCCAGCTGCTTCAACGTCGATCTGACCGGCGTCCCGGCGGTTGGCGACACCCTGCGCGACCTGCTTGCCGCCGCGGCAGTCGGCGCCCAGCCATTGCTGGTCCTCACCGGACTGGGCGCGCAGACCGTCGAGGCCGGTGGCCTGCCGGAAGGCACGCTGGTCTTCCCTGATCTGGCGGCGGCCACCGAGCATATCCTGCTCTCGTCGTGATGGTCGTCATCCGGTCCACCCTGTTCCTGCTCTTGGTCAGCCTGTGGACGATCCCCTTCGGGGTGCTCGTCTCGCTGGCCATCGTTCTGCCGATCGCTGCTCGCTACGCGATCATTGCCTTCTGGCGAAGCGGCTTCATGGCTCTCTCGCGCTACGTCCTGGGCATCCGCTACCAGGTCATCGGCCGAGAGAACATTCCCGCGAGGCCATCGGTCGTGCTTGCCAAACACCAGGCAGCGTGGGAAACGGTCGGCCTGCAGGAAGTCTTTCCGCCACTGGTCTTCGTGCTCAAGAAAGAGCTGCTGCGGGTGCCGTTCTTTGGCTGGGGCCTGGCGGCCCTGAAAATGATCTCCATCGACCGTGCGGCCGCCAAGGACGCGCTCAAGCAGATCTTCGACCAGGGGCGTGAGCGGCTCGCCGCCGGCTACTGGGTGGTGATCTTCCCCGAAGGTACGCGCGTGGCGCCCGGTGAAACCTGTCGTTACAAGCCCGGCGGCGCGCATCTGGCGGTTCGCGCCGGCGTCCTGGTGGTCCCGGTCGCGCACAACGCCGGCGAAATCTGGGGAAGAAACGCCTTCCGCATCAGCCCCGGCCTGATCACCGTCAGTGTCGGCCCGCCGATCGACCCGGCCGAGAAATCGGCGGCCAGGATCAACACTCTGGCTGCGGCCTGGATAGAGGACGAAATGCGCCGCCTGTCACCACACCGCTACCCGGCGCCCACCCCTGCCGCAGATGTCGTGGCGGCCTGAAGCCGCTTCCCCGGGCGAGCATTCCTTGCCCGCTGGCGAGACGGCACGCAGCATCGAGCTGGGCGCGCGCACGGTCTCCTACGTCTTGCGCCGAGCCAGCCGACGCACCATCGGATTGACCATCGACCACCGTGGCCTGCGCGTCGGCGCACCACGCCGGGCCTCGCTGCGCGAGGTCGAGACGCTGCTCCTGCAGCATGGTCAGTGGATCGGCGAGAAGCTCGACGAATGGTCGACTCGCCGCGCGCCCGAAGCCCTGCAGATCCGCGACGGACTGCAGCTGCCCCTGCTCGGCAGGCCGCTCGCCATCCGTCTCGCGCTCGGCGCCAATCGCTGCATCTGGAACCTGCAGGCCAGCGAACCGACCCTCACCCTGTGCCTGCGCGCACCGACCGAGGCCGCGCGCGTGCTCGAGAAAGCCCTGCGCGAACAGGCCCGCGAGCAGTTCGCCGAGCGCCTCGCTCACTACGCGCCGCGGCTCGGCGTGCCCCCGCCACGACTGTCGCTGTCGTCGGCGAAAACACGCTGGGGAAGTTGCAGCCTGCGCAGCGGCATCCACCTCAACTGGCGGCTGATCCATTTCCCGCCAAGCGTGATCGACTACGTCGTGGCGCACGAACTGGCGCACCTGCGCGAGATGAACCACAGCGCACGTTTCTGGGCAGTCGTCGCCGCGGTGTACCCCGATTATCGAGCCGCACGACTGGAGCTGAAACGACTCGCCGCGACCTGCCCGCGCTGGTAGCCGCCTGGCCGGGATGGCCGATCCCGGCCGGCAGATTCTCATCGCAGGGGAAATGTGCCCGCAGCACCCGCGATGGCAAAACCCGCCGAGCGCTCTTGCCAACGGCCCCTGGCGCGATCTGCTCAGCGCGCCGGCTCGGCGACGAATATTTCCACGCGGCGGTTCATCGCGCGCCCGGCAGCGCTGGCGTTGTCGGCCACCGGCTCGCGCGCGCCACGGCCATCGATGGCAAGACGATTGCTGGCTACACCGCGCGCGACGAGGTAGTCGCGCGTCGCGGCGGCACGGTTGACGGACAAGGGGTCGTTGATCGCATCGCTGCCGGTGCTGTCGGTGTGTCCAACGATGGTCACCGTAGTCACTGCATGCTGGTTCAGACTTGCGGCAAAGCGGTCGAGCACCGGGCTCATGTTCGGCTTGATGTTGTAACGGCCGACATCGAAGGAAATATCACTCGGGATGTCCAGCTTGAGTCGGTTGTCGGCAGTCTGCGACACCGCCACGCCAGTCCCCTGCGTGGCCTGCTCCATCGATGCCTTCTGCTGCTGCATGCGCTGCGACCACAGATAACCGCCGGCAGCACCGACCGCAGCACCAACGGCCGCACCGGTGGCGGTACTCCGGCCCTTGTGGCCGCCGGCCGTCGCGCGACCGATAACCGCCCCCGCAACCGCGCCTATGGCGGCACCGGTTCCTGTATCACGCTGCGTTTCGCTCATGTTCGCGCAACCTGAAAGCCCATTGGCGGCAACTGCGATCGCGGCCAGGGAGATGATCATTTTCCTCATGCTTGAAACCTCCATTGCAGATCCATCAAGCACGGCATCATCGACTCTGAATGGTATCGACAGGCCGCAACTTCGGATCGGGTGATCGGACGGGATACGGTATTCCGATCACCTCCGCTGCGCAAGATGGCCGCGGACGCTGACCAAGGGAAGCGCACGCCGTGCTTCTCGTGTATCGTCATGTGTATGGAGGGGTGACTGCCCCGCACGTTCCGCTCTGCAGCCAAGACGCCGGAAGAAGCGGCCGCTGGCCAATCGCCGAAACTGGCAAGGAGAACCGATGAGAATTCTGCACACCATGTTGCGCGTTGGTGATCTCGACCGCTCGCTGGCTTTCTATACCGAGGTCCTGGGAATGCAGCAACTGCGCCGCCAGGATTATCCGGGCGGGCGCTTCACGCTGGCTTTCGTCGGTTTCGGCCCGGAGTCGGGAGAAACGGTCCTTGAACTGACCCATAACTGGGATACGGCGGCTTACGAACTTGGCAATGGCTTCGGCCACATCGCCATCGAAGTCGCCGATGCCTACGCCGCCTGCGAACAGATCAAGAAGCGGGGTGGCAAGGTGGTGCGCGAAGCGGGTCCGATGAAACACGGAACGACGGTGATCGCCTTTGTCGAAGATCCCGATGGCTACAAGATCGAGCTGATCCAGAAAAAAGGCTGAGACAATGACTTTCCCGAGCTTCTTCGCCGATGTGCCGACGATCGTCGTGCGTGATCGCCTGGCCGAATTCCTCGGCGCCGCCGACGGCGGCCTGATCGAGTACGGCTACCCCGACGCCGTCAAGCTGGCCGGCCACTCGTGCCCGACGGTAGCCGGCAGCTATCTGCTCAGCAGCCGCGTACTGCAGGCGCTCTACCCGGACGAGGTGCCGCTGCGCGGCGAACTGCGCGTCGATTTCCGCGACACCCAGGAGAGTGCAGTGACCGGCGTCATCGCCGCAATCGTCGGGCTGCTCACCGGGGCCGCCGGGATCGGCGGCTTCAAGGG
This sequence comes from Candidatus Accumulibacter adiacens, assembly GCA_000987445.1. Lineage (GTDB taxonomy): Bacteria > Pseudomonadota > Gammaproteobacteria > Burkholderiales > Rhodocyclaceae > Accumulibacter > Accumulibacter adiacens. The sequence goes on from LBIU01000300.1 coordinate 9,536, forward strand.
GCTGGCCGGTCGTTTCTCGCGTCGGGACTTGCTCAGCTTCGGCGCCGATGTAGCCGGCGAGATGCGTTTCACCCGTCAGGACAACGGGAAGAGCCTGTGCGCATCGCTGCACCTCGCCAAGGTTCCCGCGGACCCGCGCCTCGCGCCACTGCTGCAGGAACTGCTCGCGGGCAAGGGCGACGCCACGCGGGCGGCGCTATTTGCCGAGCTGTGGCAGGATCGCGTGCGGCGGATCCTCATCGAGCACTTTAGGGACCCCGATCTGCTCAGTCTGAGCTGAAGAGGCCGCTGGCAGACGACTGGCGAAACGCCGCCCGGCCGCCCCCTCTGAACGACTGCCCGAAAGGAAAGAACCATGCCCGAAGACGCACGTTCCTTTGCTGTCGCCGCCCACGGCGGCCAGCGCTACGGCGATCTGCCGTACTCCTTTCACCTGGACGAGGTCGTCGCGCTGCTCGCCCCCTACGGCAGCCAGGCACAGATCATCGGCTATCTCCATGACGTGATCGAGGACACCGCGGTCACCGAGACCGATATCCGAGACCGCTTCGGCCCACTGGTCGCCGACTGCGTCTGCTTGCTGACCGATCCGTCGGGAGCCAGCCGCGCCGAGCGCAAAGCAGCGACCTACGCCCGCCTGGCAACGATCACCGGCCCCACCGAGCTGGCGTTGCTGGTCAAGACCGCCGACCGCCTGGCGAACGTCAGAAGCTGCGTGCTCGATGACCGGCGCGGCCTGATGGCGGTCTATCGCAACGAACATGCGAGTTTCAGACGCTCGGCTTACCGCGAAGGCCTCTGCGACCCCTTGTGGCTGGAGCTCGATACCTTGCTGGCGGTGAACCGCGTCGCTGTCGACCACGCCTGAGCATTGGCGACGCGTCAAGGGCAGCCGGGAAGGAAATAGGTGTTCGAGATTCAGAACTACGCGAGCTTCATCGCCGCGATCGTCGTTTTCCAGCTGATCCCTGGCCCGGGCACGCTGGCCATCCTCAACGCCACCGCCCGCAATGGCGTCGCTGCCGGACTGGGAGCCGTCGTCGGCACGCTGCTCGGCGACCTGCTGTACATGCTCGC
>LBIU01000301.1 GCA_000987445.1 Candidatus Accumulibacter adiacens
CCGGAAGCCCTGCGCCTGGCCAGCCAGGCCGTCACCACCGAGTTGCGCACGCTCAAGGGCATCGGCAACGTCACCTCCGGCGCCAGCCTGCAGCGTCCCGAGATTCACATCACGCCCGATTTCGCCCGTGCCGCCGACCTCGGCGTCACCGCCGCCGCCATCGCCGGCGTCATCCGCATCGCCACCGTCGGCGATTACGATGCCATGCTGCCCAAGCTCAACCTCGCGCAGCGCCAGATTCCGATCCGCGTCCGCCTCGACGAGGCCCTGCGCCAAGATCTCGACGCCATACGCCAGTTGCGCGTACCCGCCAACAAGGGCGCCGTGCCACTGGCGGCGGTGGCCGACATCCGCCTGGGCAGCGGCCCGGCACAGATCGACCGCCTCGACCGCCAGCGCAACGTCAGCATCGACGTCGAACTCGGCAGCCGCGACCTCGGCGCCGTCGTCGCCGAAGCCAACGAGCTGCCGGCGCTCAAGGGTCTGCCGCCGGGAATCAGCCGCCCGCCTTCGGGCGACGCCGAGCGCATGGCCGAGCTTTTCGGCAGCTTCGGTTCGGCGATGCTGATCGGCGTGCTGTGCATCTACGTCGTCCTGGTGCTGCTCTTCCACGACTTCCTGCAACCGGCCACCATCCTCGCCGCACTGCCGCTCTCGGTAGGCGGCGCGTTCTTCGCCCTGCTGGTCACCCACAACAGCTTCTCGATGCCCTCGGTGATCGGCCTGCTGATGCTCATGGGCATCGTCACCAAGAACTCCATCCTGCTCGTCGAATACGCCGTGATGGCCAGGCGCGAGCACGGCATGGCCCGCTACGAGGCCCTGATCGACGCCTGCCACAAACGCGCCAAACCGATCCTGATGACCACCATCGCCATGGTCGCCGGCATGACGCCGATCGCGCTCGGAATTGGCGCGGAGCCGAGCTTTCGCTCGCCTATGGCTATTGCGGTGATTGGCGGATTGCTGACTTCTACCGTCTTGAGCCTGCTGGTGATTCCGGTGGTGTTCACCTATGTGGATGATGTGTTGTTGTTGCTGAAGCGACTTGCTGGAAGGCTGCATCGGGCGAATCATGGGGTGGGCGCGGCGGGGTCGTGAAGGGCTGCGCGGCAAAAGGAAAGATCTGACCCCGCAGTGCGCGCAGTGCGTGGAAAACATGGCATACTGCATCGCAAATGTAATGCAAAAGGGCGACATATGAAAACAGCGACAATTCCATCTCTGCGCGTCGATCCCAAGCTCCGCCAATCGGCCGAGAGCGTGCTGTATGAAGGCGAAAGCCTATCGGGCTTTGTCGAACAGGCCATTCGCGCCACCATTGAACATCGGCAAGCCCAGCGCGAGTTCATCGCACGCGGCCTGTCTGCGCGCGACAAGGCTCAGCGCACGGGCGTCTACATCGAAGCGGCTGCCGTCGTGAATCGGCTCGAAGCGATGCTGGATCAAGCGAAATCCGGTGCCAAGCCCTCTCGGTGAATTACCGCGTACGCTTTACGACTGAGGCAGAAGCCGACCTGCTCAGGCTTTATGACTTCATCCTTGATCGTGATGCTGCCGATTGGTCGCTCGCCGACCGGGCTCTCGAAGCCATCAAGGCGGCTATTCGCACCCTTGAGCTGACGCCGTTCAGCTGCCGCAAGGCGGAGGGCGGCTCAACTTTTCTGCGTGAGTTGCTCATTCCGTTTGGCGCAGCCGGATATGTCGCGTTGTTCGAGATCGACAACGCAGAAACCATTACCGTACTTGCACTCCGGCACCAGCGCGAGAGCGACTACCACTAGGGAATTACTGCTGGCGGGACGGCGCTAGCCAGCCACGGAAGGTGGTGTCGCGCGCATGGCACTCAACGCCCGGGCCCGCCCGTGCTTGACGCCGGAGGTTTCGATCACCAGCACTGTGCCGCGAAGCTCCAATGGTGAG
>LBIU01000302.1 GCA_000987445.1 Candidatus Accumulibacter adiacens
GGAAATGGCCGTCGCGTAGGGTTTGCAGCCCGGATAGCCGCACTGCCCGCATTGCGTCTGCGGCAGAATGGCGTCGATCTTGTCGACCACCGGGTCGCCTTCGACCTTGAACTTGATCGACGCGTAACCGAGCGCCGCGCCAAGGACGATGGCCCCGAGCGCCATGATCGCCAGGGCAGTGATCATCGGCTGTGCACCCTCACTGGTAGCGGTCCAGACCGGCGAAACCCATGAACGCCAGGCTCATCAGCCCGGCGGTGACCATGGCGATCGCCGTGCCCTGAAAGTAGACCGGAACGTCGGCGCCCTCGACGCGTTCGCGGATGCCGGCAAAGAGCACCAGCACCAGCGAAAAGCCGACAGCGCTGCCGGAACCGAACAGCAGCGATTCGACGAAGTCGTTCTTGTTGGCAATGTTCAGCAACGGCACTCCGAGAACCGCACAATTGGTGGTGATCAGCGGCAGATAGATGCCCAGCACCTGATGCAGCAGGGGACTGGTTTTCTGGATCACCATCTCGGTGACCTGAACGACGGCGGCGATGGTCACGATGAACGACAGTGTGCGCAGGTACTCGAGGTCGAAAGGCATCAACAGGTAATGGTCGATGATGTAGCTGGCGCCGGTGGCCACGGTGAGCACGAAGGTCGTCGCCGCCCCCATGCCGAAAGCCGTCTCCAGTTTCTTGGAAACGCCCATGAACGGGCACAGGCCGAGGATTTTCACCAGCACGACGTTATTCACGAGGACCGCGCCGATGATGATGAACAGGTAGTGGGTCATGAGGTGCGTAGGCGGTGGGCCGCGCAATCCGGGGCGCAGCGATTATCCCGTGTCGAATGCGTGCGTTCAACCACCTTGTCAGTAACGCCTTGCCGGTTCAGGCCGTGCGCGGCGAGGGCGGCGTACGCCGCCTGGCAATCGCCGCGGCGGCCTCGGCGACCAGTTCCGGGCCGCGGTAGATGAAACCGGTATAGAACTGAACCAGGCTGGCACCGGCGGCGACTTTCGCCGCGGCATCGTCCCCGTTCATGATTCCGCCAACCCCGATGATCGGCACTTCGCCAGCCAGCGCTGCCGCCAGCTTGCCAATCACGGCGGTCGACAGGGCCAGCAGCGGCGCGCCGGACAGGCCGCCCGCCTGGTCGGCATTCGCCAAGCCCTCGACGCCGGCCCGCGCGAGCGTGGTGTTGGTGGCGATGACGCCGTCCATGCGATGCTGGCGCAGCAGAGCCGCAATCGCCTGGATCTGCGCGTCGTCAAGATCCGGAGCGACCTTCAGCGCCAGCGGTACATACTTGCCGTGGCGGTCGGCAAGCCGGGCCTGGGCGGCCTTCAGGCCGCCGAGCAGGGCGTCCAGCGCGTCGTCGCGCTGCAGTTCGCGCAGATTCTTGGTATTCGGACTGGAAATATTCACCGCCACGTAACTGGCCGCCGCGTAGACGCGATCGAGGCAGAGCAGATAGTCGTCGGCCGCTTTCTCGATCGGGGTATCGAAATTCTTGCCGATATTGATGCCGAGGATGCCGCCCTGGCGCGCAAAGCGGGTGGCCGCAAGATTGCTCAGCAGTTTCTCGACACCGTCGTTATTGAAGCCCATGCGGTTGATGATCGCCTGCCTTTCCGGGATGCGGAACAGGCGCGGTTTTGGATTTCCCGGCTGCGCCCGCGGCGTCACCGTGCCGACCTCGATGAAACCAAAGCCCTGCGCCGCCAGCGCGTCGACGTGCTCGCCGTTCTTGTCGAGACCGGCGGCCAGACCGACGGGATTCGGGAAGCATAGCCCCATCACCTTCACCGGGTCCGGGGCGACCCGGCGCGCCAGCAGGCACGCCATGCCAGCAGAATTGACAAGGTCGATACCGGCCATTCCGACGCCATGTGCGGTCTCGGCATCGAGGGCGAAGAAGAACTTGCGAATCAGTGGATAGATCATCGGCGCATTTTACCGCATCGCAGCAAGGGACGCCTGTCGTGGCGAGCGGAAAGCAGCCGTCCGGACGCCTGTCGCTCACGGCAGCGGGGCTCGCTGGCGATCGGGCGGCTATCTCTCGGCGTTGATTCTGCTCGCCCAGTGAAAGGCCCCCACCTGCGCCATGGCGTGGCAGGCGGGACTGATGCCGAGGTCGGACAGGAGCGCCTGCGCCTTGGCGAGCCCAGCGGACTCACCAGACTCACCAGCGACAATGGCCGCCAACAGCGTGCCGAGGGCGCCTTTCTGCGATGACAGCGCTTCGCCGACCGCGGCCGGCAAGGGCAGCTCGCTGAGGATCTCGCTCATTGGCATCTTGAGCAGGACATCGAGCAGGGAAAAAATGCCGATCATGAATGCAGCGTCGCCGCAGTCGGCGAGTTCACCGGTGGCGCCGCTCGCGGCCAAAGCGGTGGACGACAGTTCCATCTGACGCCCGCGCGCAGCGGCCAATTGCAGCAAGGGGTTCGGTTTGTTGGCGTGCGTCAGTTGATCGGCGTAGATCAGCAACTGCAACCAGCGTTGCAACTGGCGGCGCCCGAGCAGGGCGATCGCTTGATGGAAGCTGCTGATGCGCGTCTTGGCGCCGACGGCGACCGAATTGACCAGGCGCAACAGGTTGTACGACAGCCGCGCTTCCTGGCGGAAGACCTCCTCGATCTCGGAGGTGTCGGCATCCTTGATGACCAGACTCAGCAGTTTGAGGACCTTCAACCGCGCCAGATCCGGCTGGCCACCCGCCGTCGGGTCGAGAAGGGTCACGAAGCGGCTGTCGGCGAACTCGAAGTGTTTTTCCGCCAGCCACTCGAATGCATCGAGGGAATCGACGCCAACCGCAATCTTGCGCCAGCATCCGCGCTGCAGGGCGTTCAGATCGAGCGCCGAGAGTTCGTAGCGCGCCAGCGCAATGTCGATTTGCAGGTGATCGAAAGTGGCCCCCGGCAGGCGTTCGACGAGTTCGCGGCGTTCGAGCCGTAAACCCAGATGACGCTTCTGCTTGCGCAATTCCTGGCAGAGAGCGAGGGTCGGCGCATCGTCCAGGACCATCGCCGGGAGCACGAATATGGCTTGGTCGGGCTCGAATTTGTCGATAAACTCGCTTTCCAGCAGCCATCCCGGGTCGATGGACAATACCAGCGGAATGCTCTTGGCCAGGGCCGCGGCGCCGGCATCGACGAAGCGGGTGGCCAGCTCGCCGGCCTCGATCTGACTCGGCTCGGCCACATACCACTCAAGCGCGGCCCAGCGCTTGTCGGCGGCAAGTAGGGGACGAAAAAACGAATAGGGTTCCGGCATGATCCTGGTTTTTCTTGTGTATGAATCGCGTGGCTATCGGGTCTCTCTGGCTTTGATCGAATATCTGTGCCTGGCAAGGGCGGCAGCCGCGCCCAGCCAGGTCGCGATGTTAAGGCGATAGCTGCGAAACTTGAACCTTAAATCATCGCTTTCTCTTAAGGGTAACGGCATGATGTGCAGTTTCTTTAGCCTCTACCGCTGGGCAACGCCACTGGTGCTGCTCTTCGCCTTGCATTCGACGGCCATTGAAGCGCGCGAGCTGCGCTTGGCGACGACCACCAGCACCGACAATTCGGGTCTCCTGCGCGCCATCCTGCCGCAGTTCGAGAACGCAAGGGGAATCACGGTACAGGTCATCTCGGTGGGTACCGGCAAGGCCCTCAAGCTGGCCGAAAACGGCGATGTCGATCTGCTTCTGGTCCATGACCGCCAGGCCGAAGAGGCTTTCGTCGCCGCCGGCCACGGCAGCGAACGGCGCGATGTGATGTACAACGACTTCATCCTCGTCGGCCCGAAAAGCGATCCGGCTGCAGTCCGCGGTGGCGACGACGTGCTGGCGGCTTTTCGGAAAGTGGCCGCCACGCAGTCGCCCTTCGTCTCGCGCGGCGATGATTCGGGAACCGAGCGCATGGAGCAGAGCTACTGGCAGGCGCTCGACATCGCCGCCCAGGGAAGGCCATGGCACCTATCGGCGGGACTCGGCATGGGCGAAGTGCTGACCATGGCCGGCGAGATGCAGGCTTACACCCTCTCTGATCGAGCCACTTTTGCGACCTATCAGGCAAGGACCGGATTGGAAATCCTGGTCCAGGGTGACCCGCGCATGTACAACCCCTACGGAATCATCGCCGTCAGCCGCAGCAAGTACCCGGACATCAACTTCAGTGATGCACTGGCGCTGATCGACTGGTTGACCAGTGACGCCGGACGAGCGGCCATCAGCGCCTTCAAGCCAAAAGGGGAACAGTTGTTCTTCGTGGCACCGGCCGGCAAGCAGTAGCGGCCCGCACCTTGGGCCTGCTCGACGCCACACACGCGGCACTGCGGCTTTTGCTCTCCGGAGACGCGCAGCTGTGGACCATCGTTGGCGTTTCGCTGTCGGTCACGCTGCGCGCCATGCTCATCGCCATGCCGGTCGGGATTGGCTGCGGCTACCTGCTGGCCACCCTGCGCTTCCCCGGGCGGCGCGCGCTGATCGTGCTCATCCAGGGGCTGCTCGCCTCGCCGACGGTGGTCGTTGGTCTGCTGCTCTACCTGCTGCTTTCACGCCAGGGGATCTTCGGGCAACTGCACCTGTTGTTCACCCAGACGGCAATGGTCATCGGCCAGGTGCTGATCGCCCTGCCGGTGCTCATCGCCTTCTCGCTGGCAGCGCTTCAGGGCGCTGACCCGCGCGCACGCGAAACGGCCGTCGCGCTTGGTGCCTCGGCGTCGCGCGTTGGCTGGACGATGCTCGTCGAGGTGCGCTTCGCGCTGATGGCAGCGGTCTGCAACGCCTTCGGTCGCGTGGTCTCGGAAATCGGCTGCTCCTTGATGGTCGGCGGCAACATCGCCGGGGTGACCCGCAACATCCCGACGGCCATCGCCCTGGAAACCAGCAAGGGCGATTTTGCGCAGGGAATCGCCCTCGGCATCGTGCTGCTGGTCGTCGCCCTCGGCGTCAATTCGGCCTTCGCCTTCTTTCAGGGGGAATCGCGGCGATGAGCCTGCTGGCCGTGGCTGCGCTGGCCAAGTCCTTCGGCGAACGGCGCCTGCTGTCGATCGACGCCCTGAGCCTCAGCGCCGGCGAACACTACGTACTGACCGGCGAAAACGGCAGCGGCAAATCGACCTTGTTGCGCCTTCTGGCCGGCATCGAGGCCGCGGACAGCGGTGTCGGGCGGTTCGGCAAACGCCGCTTCGACTGGTGCCCGTATCCGGACTGGCTGCGGCGGGAGGTGATTTACGTCCACCAGCAGCCGTATCTCTTTCATACCAGCGTTGCCGAGAATATCGCCTACGGGCTGCGCGCCCGCGGTGTCGAGGCAAGCCAGCGCGAACGCCTGGTGGCCGCGGCAATTGCCTGGGCACGCCTCGACCATCTCCTGCGTACACCGCCCCAGAAGCTGTCGGGCGGCGAAAGGCAGCGCGTGGCCCTGGCGCGGGCCTGGGTGCTGGCCCCGAAAGTGCTGTTGCTCGACGAACCCACCGCCAATCTCGACGCCGAATCGCGCCAACAGACGATCGATCTGCTGCGCGCCTTCTGCGGGCAGGCGAGCACGGCGGTCATCGCCTGCCATGATCGGGACATGATTGCCCTGGCCAACATGCGCCGCCTGCATCTCGTCGACGGGCAAATTCACCAGAACAGCGGGGCTGCGCCGTGAGCGACCCGCGTGCGGGGCGGACAAGCCGCGCCGAATCCTGAGCAGTGCTCACCGGTCATGTCCGCCGAGACGCCATAGATCATGAAAATCATGACCTTCCCCCTCTTCCCCGTGCAGTGGGGATTCCGGCTTGCACGCCGGAATCGTTCGTCGGGCAGGGAGCATGCTCCCTGAATTTCCCGCCTCACCCCGCAAGGGGAGACGGGAGTTTCGTGAGTCGCTTGCGCGACTTTCACATTAAGGCGAAGCGATCACCCGGCGCGGCTGCACGCGGCCCTGGCCATCGGCCTCGCCGAGACCGAGGAGCCGACCCAGCCCATACACCCGGCACTTGCCGGGCGCCGCGACGCTGGCAACCGGATTGCCATGCGTGAAGCGGGCCGCGGACTGCTCGTCGAGGGTCACCGCCGGCAGACTCTGCAGCAGGGCGTCAGGGGGCAGCAGCCAGGCTTCGCGCGCCGCTTCGGAGAGCGCGGCCAGGTCATCGAGGGTCACCGCCTGGGCAACCGCAAGAGCACCGACGGCGACGCGACGCAGAGCCGTGAGATGCGCGCCGCAGTCCAGCGAACGACCGAGATCCTCGGCCAGGCTGCGAATATAGGTGCCTTTGCTGCAGGCCACCCGCAGCCGACAACGATCGCCGGTGAAATCGAGCAGGCGGAGCTCGTGAACCGTCACCGCGCGTGCCTCGCGTTCGACTTCGATGCCCTGGCGGGCGAGCTCGTAAAGCGGCTTGCCGTCGCGCTTCAAGGCCGAGTACATCGGCGGAATCTGGCGAATGGGCCCGCGCAAGCGGGCCAGAGCCCGCTCAAGGTCGCTGGCCCCGAAAGCGACCGGGCGACGCTCGAGGACACTGCCGTCGGCGTCACCGGTATCGGTCGTGATACCAAACAGGAGGTCGGCTTCGTAGGTCTTGTCGGCGGCGAGCAGATCGACCGCGAACTTGGTCGCGGCACCGAAACAAAGGGGCAAGAGGCCGCTGGCCAACGGGTCGAGGGTACCGGTGTGCCCCCCTTTGGCTGCCGAAAACAGGCGTCTGGCGGCTTGCAGCGCCGCGTTCGAAGTCATCCCTGTCGGCTTGTCGAGCAGCAGGACGCCGTCAACGGGCCGCCAGCTCTTCCTGGTGTTCAAGCCGGTTCTGGGGGATCGGTCTGATCCGAGATGGCCGCCGCCTCGCTGATCAGCTTGGACATTTTCTCACCGCGTTCCAGCGACTCGTCGAAAATGAAATGCAGCTGCGGCGTGCTGTGAATGCTGATCCGTTTGCCGAGCTCGCTGCGCAGAAAACCCGCAGCCTTCTGCAAACCGAGCAGAACCGAGTCCAGGTGTTCACTGCCGGCGAGACTGCTGAAGTACACCTTGGCATGCGCGTAATCGGCACTGATATGCACCTCGGTCAGACTGATCATGCCCACGCGCGGATCCCGAAGCTCGGTCCGGATGATCTCGGCCAGCTCGCGCCGGATCTGCTCGCAGATCCGGTGCCGGCGCAAAAACCCTTTGTTGGCAGGCATTTACAGCGTCCGCGCGACTTCCGTGACATCGTAGGCTTCGAGCTGGTCGCCCTCTTCGTAGGCCGTGTAGTTCTTCAGTGAGAGACCGCATTCGAAACCGCCACGCACTTCCTTGGCGTCGTCCTTGAAGCGCTTCAGGCCATCCAGTTCGCCGTCCCAGACGACGATGTGGTTGCGCAGCAGGCGTACGCGCGAGTTGCGCCTGATGACCCCTTCGAGAACGTAACAGCCGGCAATGGTGCCGATCCGGGTGGCACGGAAGACCTGTCTGATTTCGACCAGACCGGTAATGTCTTCGCGCTTCTCCGGCGAGAGCATGCCCGAAAGCGCGTTCTTCACCTCGTCGACCGCATCGTAAATGATGTTGTAGTAGCGAATATCGACACCCGCATGCTCCGCCGCCTTGCGCGCGCCGGCATCGGCACGGGTATTGAAACCGAGGATCACGGCATTCGACGCCTGCGCCAGATGGACGTCGGACTCGCTGATCGCGCCGACGGCGGCGTGAATGACATTGACCTTGACTTCCGCGGTCGACAGCTTTTGCAGCGACTGCACCAGCGCTTCCTGAGAGCCCTGCACATCGGCCTTGATGATCAACGGCAGCACCTTGGCTTCGGCGGTGGTCATGGTATCGAGAATGCTCTCGAGATTGGCCGCCTGCTTGGTGGCCAGTTTGACATCGCGGTACTTGCCTTGGCGGAAGAGGGCGATTTCGCGCACCTTGCGTTCGTCGGCCAGCACCACCGCCTCCTGCCCGGCTGCCGGGACGTCGGAGAGTCCCAGAATTTCGACGGGGATCGACGGCCCCGCTTCCTTGATGAGCTTGCCGTTTTCGTCAAGCATGGCGCGCACCCGGCCGAAGACCTGGCCAGCCAGCACCACATCGCCCTGATGCAGCGTTCCCGACAGGACCAGCATCGTCGCCACCGGTCCGCGGCCCTTGTCGATGCGTGCCTCGATGATCAATCCTTTGGCAGGCGACGCCTTCGGCGCCTTGAGTTCGAGCATGTCGGCCTGCAGCAGGACGTTTTCGAGCAACTCGTCGATGCCCTCGCCGGTCTTCGCCGAAACCGCGATAAATGGCACATCGCCACCGTACTCCTCGGGCACGACCTCTTCGGCAACCAATTCCTGCTTCACGCGCTCAGGCTGTGCGCCGGCCTTGTCGATCTTGTTCACGGCGACCACCAGCGGTACGCCGGCGGCCTTGGCGTGGTGAATCGCCTCGCGCGTCTGCGGCATGACGCCATCGTCGGCAGCGACGACCAGGATAACCAGGTCGGTGGCCTTGGCACCACGGGCACGCATGGCCGTAAAGGCTTCGTGCCCCGGGGTGTCGAGAAAGGTCACCATGCCGCGTTCGGTTTCGACGTGATAGGCGCCAATGTGCTGGGTAATGCCACCCGCTTCGCCACTGGCAACCCGCGTACGGCGAATGTGGTCGAGTAGCGAGGTCTTGCCGTGGTCAACGTGACCCATGACGGTGACCACCGGCGCACGCGCTTCGAGCGGCGCATCCTTGTGGTCGGCGGATTCCTCGTCCATGAGGAAGGCATCCGGATCGTCGAGTTTGGCGGCAAACGCCTTGTGGCCCATTTCCTCGACGATGATCATCGCCGTTTCCTGATCGAGCACCTGATTGATGGTCACCATCGAGCCCATCTTCATCAGCGCCTTGATCACCTCGGTGGCCTTGACCGCCATCTTGTGGGCGAGCTCGGCCACGGAGATGGTCTCCGGAACGGAAACGTCGTGAATGACCGGATCAACGGGGGCCTGGAAGGAATGCTCTTCGTCGGCACTGCTACCGCGACCGCCACGCCTGCCATGCTTGTTGTCCCGCCAACCGCTGCCACCGGTCGCGCCGCGCGTACGCAGGCCGGCCCGCTTGTTGGCCCCTTCGTTCTTCCACTGACCCTTCTTGTCGGCGGTTTTCTTGTCCGGCGTTTTCTTGTCGGTGCTGGCAGGCTTGCCCGCAGGTTTGTGCAAGGTCTTGTCTTCCGCCGGCCGCTCGCTGGCGGTCTGCGCGGCAGCCAGCTTGGCGGCGCCAGCGGCCTTGGCCGCGACGGCCTTGGCTTCGGCATCCTGCTTCGCCCGCGCCAGATCGGCCACCCGTTGTTGCTTGTTCTTGAACTCGGCTTCCTGCAGCGCACGCAGCTCGGCATTACGCCGCTCTTCCTCGGCGCGCAGTTTCTGCTGCTCTTCGCCAATGATCGATGCCCGCGTCACCACTTTTCTGCCGCCGGCTTCGGGCCTG
>LBIU01000031.1 GCA_000987445.1 Candidatus Accumulibacter adiacens
CGGCAGCTGACGACAAGGCCGAGCGCAGTTCGAGGGCCGTCAGCCGGTCGAGCAGATTCTCCAGCATCACCGTTGCCGTGCCGTCGAGCAGGGGATTCACCGCTGGCCCCTGGCCATCCGCCCGGACATGGTCACCGGCGGTCGCTGGCGGCAGACCACTGCGATGACGCAGCAGGTCCTGCAGCAGAAACAGCGCATTGCTGGGGGCCGGGGCGCGGCGATTTGGCTGCTCGCCGGCAGCCTTGCCGGGCGCCGCGACCGGGGTGCTGGCGTAGTGCGCCAGCGCGGGCTCGACGCCCAGTTTCGTCAGCAGGTTGTTGATCTCGTCATACAGCGCCGGCACGCCCTGGCAGAGGAGCGCTTCGATTCGGTCAAGGACCGTGAAGGTCTGCTCGGTGCTTCCGTCATACTGCGCACAGATTGCCGCGAGGCCCTCGCAGATCGCTTCCGGTCCTACCGGATTGTCATCGGGCCCCATCGTTGAGCGCTGCAGCAAGGTCAGGTAGAGCGAACGGCTGCGCCAAAGCGCGCGGCCGCCGGCATCACGCAGGTGGGTGGCGATTTCCGTCAGACGAATGCCCACCTCGAGGTCGTCGTCGCCCATCAGCGTCAGCCGTGAGGAGGTCAGGCTTGCCACCTCGTCGAATCCGTCGAGGGGCTGGGCCGATGCCAGCAGGTCGTGCGCCTTGCCCACTTCGCGGCTGAACGCGTCGAGGCATCCCGAGATGTTGCCGCCCGCTGCGCCGACCATCTTTCGGAGCCGCTGCTGAAAGAGGGTTCTGCTGGCGAGCAGGATCTGCGCACGATAGTCGTTTGCGGGCGGCGATGGCGGCTGTTGATGATCTGGCATCTGTTGATCGCTTGCTGGCCGGTGATATCCGTGGGCGGTTGCGATTGCGTGTATCTTATCCGGCGCAGCTCGCTCGCAACCGGTGTACGCTTGACGACGGGATTATAGACGAGGATGGCGCAGCTCTGCTGCTCTCGGACAGCGGTGACTTGGCGTGCTCCCTGCCTTGAGCTGGTCACCCGACTTGCCCTCACCATCCGTCCACCGCAAACGGAGGAAACATGAACAACAGGTCGCTTGGCAGCAGTGCTCTGGAGGTCTCCGAGATCTGTCTCGGGACGATGACCTTCGGGCAGCAGAACAGCGAGCCGGAAGCGCATGCGCAGCTCGACCGCGCATTTGCTGCCGGGGTCAATTTCATCGATACCGCCGAAATGTATCCGGTGCCCGCGCGCGCCGCGACCGCCGGCAGAAGCGAAGCGATGGTCGGCAACTGGCTGGCCCGGCAGTCGCGGCCGCAGGTGATCGTCGCCACCAAGGCGGCCGGGCCGTCGCGTGGTCTGAAGTGGCTGCGCGACGGCCCGCTGGCTTTCGACCTGGCCAGTCTGCGCAGCGCGCTCGAAGCGTCGCTGCGGCGCCTGCGTACCGATTACGTTGATCTCTACCAGTTGCACTGGCCGGCGCGCAATCAGCCGATGTTCGGCCAGTGGCAGTACGATCCGGCCAGCGAGCATGCGTCGACGCCGATTCTGGAAACCTTGCAGGCGCTGGCGACGCTGGTGCAGGAAGGCAAGATCCGCTACTTCGGTCTCTCCAACGAGCACCCATGGGGGGTGATGGAGTTCATCCGCCTGGCCCGCGCGCACGACCTGCCTGGACCGGTGTCGCTGCAGAATGCCTACAATCTTCTCAACCGCGTCTATGAGAGCGGCTTGGCCGAGGTCTGCCACCGCGAAAACATCAGCTTGCTGCCCTACTCGCCTCTCGCCTTCGGGCTGCTCTCCGGCAAGTACCTGGCCGACGCGAATGCGCCGGGCCGGATCACGCAGTTCGCCGGTTTCGCTCAGCGCTACGCCAAGATCAACGTTGCGCCGGCCGTGGCTGCCTACACCGAGCTCGCTCACCGGCACGGGTTGCAGCCCAGCCAACTGGCGCTGGCGTTCGTTTGCTCACGCTGGTTTGCGGCGAGCACGATCATCGGCGCGACGAGCATCGCACAGCTCGACGAGAATCTCGGCGCGCTGGCCGTAAAGTTGCCGGCCGCGCTGTTGGCCGAGATCGATGGCATTCATTTGCGTTACACCAATCCCGCACCGTGAGCCGTCCGCAAGGGCCAGCCTGCGAGCCGACTAATGCGTCGTGCTGCCCGCCGGTCTCTCGGCAACCGGGTCGGCGTCCGCCCCGTCGCGCTCGCCGGCTTCTTCTGTCGGCGGCGGCCTGCGCTTCTTTCTGGCGCCTGGGGGCTGGGGTGGCGGTAGTTGCGGCTCGACCGTTTCGAGCTTGTTCTCACGCATGTAGCTGTCCATGTCCCGCCATCCTTGGTAGATCGCGGCCTTAGGCAACCAGGAGTAGATCGAGTAGCAGTCCTCGATGGCGCGCCCCGACTGGCGACAGCCACCGCCGACTGCCTGTCCCTCGGCGGCCAGTCGGGCGGCCTTGGCGAGGGGCTCTTCGAGCCCCATCCTGTCCTTGATCAGGTCACAAGCGCTGCTGCCGAAGAGCAGCGTGCCGGTGAGCAGGAGGAGGCGTAGCGGGCTACGCGGGTGATCGAACAACGAAACCCCCTGAGTGATGGCTTGGCAAGGGCACATTCTACTCATAAACGCGGGCGCCGCGCTGCGCTCAGGGGATCAGGCGCGCGAGGAGGCGGCTGCGCCGCTGGTGCTTGAGCTCCTTGACCAGGCCGGCGATCAAGGCCAGTTGTTGCGGACTGACATCGTCGGCGAAGGGATTGATCGCAGCGCGCAGCGCTTCCATCTTCTGCGCGTCCCGCCGCAGGCCGAGCTGGCGGTAGATCGCGGCCAGCTGGCTGGCCGCGGGCAGGGCCGCCTCGGCCGTCACCCCGGGACAGCTCAGCGAGCGCAGGTAACAATTCGTTGCCCCGACGAGCTTGTGGTCATTGAGCATCGCCTCGCCGCGCAGACTCCACGCGCCTGCCGCGAAGGTGGGGGTCAGTCCGATGGCGATGGCCTCGCCGAAAAGTGCCTCCGCGCGCTCCCAGTCGCCCAGCTTGAGCGCGGCCATGGCGCCATGGAACTGCTGCTGGCCCGCGCCCGCTTCAGGCTCGACGCTGGCGAAGCTGCCTGGCTGGTGCGCGGCGCTGACGCGCGGGATGTCCAGCGCTGAAGACGCGTCCGGGTGCCCATCGCTGCCGGCGCTGCCTTCCCGGCGCTTGCGGCGCCAGCGTCGTTGCAGGGCGACGCCGCCCAGCACCGCCAGCGCTGCCAGGGGCAGCGCAGTCCAGAGTAGCGGCGAGGCGATCGCCCGTCGCCATGTGGCCGGCAAGGAAAAGGACGGCGCGATGCTTGCGGCGGAAGCCACCGGGCCGCTGTCGCGCAGCGCCGCGGTCGCCGCGGTCGTTGCTTGGCTCGTTGCATTGGTCGTTGCCTCGGCGGTCACCGCGAGCGGCATCGTTCGCCTCGCGAAGCGCCAGCGCAGGGATGGCGGTGGCGGCTCAGGCACTTCGAACACCATGCACAGCTCGACACTGCGCCCCTGCATGCTGAGAGACAGGGGACCGCTATCGCTGTCCTCGCGCAGAACGCTCATTTCCCGGTCATCGCCAAGCTTGGTCGTGGTTGCGTTGCCTGCCCCGATCGGCGCTCGCAGGTAGCGGCAAGTTCCGACATGCGCGCCGACGGCCAGCAGCTCGGCGGCGATTGGAAGCTCGCTCGCGCCCGCCAGCAGCCCGGCCGTCGTCAGGCTGTAGGGTCCGAACAAGCCGTCCGCCGGCATTCTGACGCTGCCGCGCACTTCCAGTAGTGCGTGGCCGTCGCGCGCAGTTCGTTCCAGCCAGCTGCCGTCGACCAGTTGTTGGAAAGAAGGAACGACGGTCAGCGTCGCTTCGTCGATCTGCCAATCGTTGTCGGCGGTTTGCTGTGCCCCGGAGCGCTCGGCAGAGCTCAGTACGAGGAGCAGGGTCGTCAGGACATGGCGAAGGAGAGGCTTGTTGTTCATGCGCATCGGGGCAAGGGGTGTGCGGTCGTCGGAATGAATGAGCGGTCAGTGATCGGCACATCCGGGAGTATCCGGTCTTGGCCGCCAAGCTCGGCCAGGGGCGTCACAGAGGAGTCGACATTCGCTGCCGCGCGGGCCGGGCAAGATGACCCGCCGGCATCTGCAGGCTTGCGCTCCGGTCGCAGTCTACGCGAAAGCGGCAGCCGTTGGTCGCCAAATCGGCCCGCCGCTGCGGCTGCCGGGCCCGGAAACGATGCTCACGGGTTATAGTATGCGCTGCTTGCCGACGGATCGAAAACATGACCACCTACCCTGGACCCAGCCTCCTGACCCTTGCCAGCGCCTTGCTGCTCTTCGCCTGCACGGCCTACGTGGGCCGTTGCCGGATGAAGTTTGGCATCCACGCGCCAGCGACCAGTGGCCACCCGCAGTTCGAGATCGCTTATCGTATTCAGATGAACACCCTGGAGAACACGGTCGCCTTCCTGCCCGTGCTGTGGATCTGTGCGTTGAACCTGTCGCCGTTCTGGGCAAGCTTGCTCGGCAGCGGCTGGTTGCTGGCACGGGTGTGGTATGCGCTGGCCTACGCCCGCGACCCAAAAACGCGCGGCCCGGGCTTCGGCCTGTCGATGCTCTGCTTCGCCGGGCTCGGGCTGGGCGGCGCCTGGGGCGTCTTGCGCGGCTTGCTCGGCTGAAGCGGCCCGCCTCCCCCGCGCAACCCGCGGCGGCGCCCAGGCTGCGACCGCTGCGCGCGCTGCTGCCCTACGTGACGCCCTACGGTCGGCAGATCGCTCTCGCCTTGCTGCTCTTGCTGCTCGCTGCCGCGGCGACGCTGAGCCTGCCTTTCGCGGTGAAATTGTTGGTCGACGGCGGCCTGGCGCTGCCGCCCGGCAGCGCGCTTGGCGAACGCATGCTGGCCATTCGCGAGCACTTTCTGTGGCTGTTCGCGGTGGCGGTGGGGCTTGGCGTCGCCACCGCCGGACGCTACTACATGGTCAGCTGGATCGGCGAGCGGGTAACCACCGACCTGCGCCAGGCGGTCTATGCGCACGTGCTGCGACAGAGCCCGCAGTTTTTCGAAACGCTGAAATCGGGCGAGGTGCTGTCGCGCCTGACGACCGACACGACCGTGATTCACAACGCCGTTGGCTCGAGTATCAGCATGGGGCTGCGCAATATCGTGCTCTTCGCCGGCGGCTTGACGATGCTGGTCAGCACGACGCCGCGCTTGATGCTCGCCGTCGCCGGGATCATCGTGCTGCTCGTGCTGCCGGCGGTTCTCATTGGTCGGCGCGTGCGCAGGCTGTCGCGGGCCAGCCAGGACCGCATCGCCGATACCAGCGGCATTGCCGGCGAGATTCTCAACGCCATTTCGATTGTCCAGAGCTATACCCAGGAGGACGCAGAAGCGGCGCGCTTCTCGACTGCCAACGAGAAGGCTTTCGCGACCTCGATCCGGCGTACCGGCACGCGCTCGGCATTCACCGCCTTTGTCATCATCGGCGTCTTCGGCTCGCTGCTCTATGGCTTGTACGGCGGTGTGCAGGCGGTACTCGCCGGCGAGATGAGCGCCGGTCAGTTGAGTCAGACGGCGCTCTACGTGATGCTCGTCGCCGGCAGCGTGGCCGTGCTCGCCGAGGTCTGGGGCGCGTTGCTGCGCGCCTCGGGGGCGACCGAGCGGCTGATGGAATTGCTCAGCCTGCGCTCGCCGATCGCCGAGCCGGCGGCGCCGCTGGCGCTACCGGTGCCGGCCGGCGGTCTGTGCGTCACTTTCGAGCAGCTGCGCTTCGCCTATCCCTCGCGGCCGGCGCAGCCCGTGCTGCAGGGACTCGATCTGACGATTGCGGCTGGCGAGACGGTGGCTCTGGTCGGCCCCTCCGGTGCCGGCAAGAGCACCGTTTTCCAGTTGCTGCAGCGCTTCTACGATGTCAGCGAGGGGGCCATCCGCATTGATGGCATCGACCTGCGCTGCTCGCGCCTGGCCGAACTGCGCAGGCGTATCGCGGTGGTGCCCCAGGAGGCGGTGATCTTCTCGGGCAGTGTCGCCGAGAATATCCGTTACGGCCGACCCGAGGCCAGCGACGAGGAAACCCGGGCCGCCGCTGCCGCCGCATTCGTCGACGAATTCGTACAGCGACTGCCCGACGGCTACGCAACGTTCGTCGGCGAGCGCGGCGTTCGCCTGTCGGGCGGCCAGCGGCAAAGGATCGCCATCGCCCGGGCGATTCTCAAGAACGCGCCGCTGCTCCTGCTCGACGAAGCGACCAGCAGCCTCGACGCCGAAAGCGAGCGCGTCGTGCAGGCGGCGCTGGAAACGGCGATGAGCGGTCGCACGACGATCGTTATCGCCCATCGCCTGGCGACCGTGCAGCGTGCCGACCGGATCATCGTACTCGATCACGGGCAGCTGATCGATGCCGGTACGCATCTCGAACTGGTCGAGCGCGGCGGTCTCTACGCACGTCTGGCGGCGCTGCAGTTCGCGGTCTGAACGCCGTGCCGGCGCCGTCCTGCGCTAGCCACGATCGACGCTGATCATCGACACCAGTTCGCGTTCGTCGAGTTCCTCTTCGATGATGCGCAGGGTTTCATCGTTGATCGCGTCGGCGGCGTGCAGCTCGTGCAGGCGCTGGCGTTCGGCGCCGATCGCCGCCAGGCGCAGTTGGCGGCGCAGGGCGATGTGCGTCGCGCGCAGCTGGGCGTGTCCGGGGTCGCCTTCGAGCAGCTCCAGCTTGCCCCGGTAGCGGGCAAGCAGTTGTTCGGCGAAAGTACGATCCTCGGGGTCGTCGAGTTCCCGGGCCGCGACGGCTACCCTGGCCAGCGCAGCGCGCGCGATTTCGGCCCGTGCCGCATGCTCCTCCTGGGCCGGCTCGCCATCACTGCTGAGCGCCAGCCTGCGGATCAGCCAGGGCAGTGGCAGGCCATTGAAAGCGAGCGTCAGGATGATCGTCGCCGCGGCCAGAAAGACCACCAGGTCGCGCTCGGGAAACGGCGTTCCCGAGGCGATCACGGTCGGGATCGATAGTGCGGTGGCCAGGGTGATCGAGCCGCGCACCGCCGCCCAGCTGACCAGCAGCAGGCGCTTCGCGTCCGGACCCGAAGCGTCGCCGCCCCAGCCCCAGTGCAGGCGGAAGCGCAGATGCGCCGAGGCCCACACCCAGGCGAACCGCAAGACCATCAACAGCAGCCACAAGGCCAGCGCGTAGAGCATCAGGTCGAGCGGCGCGAAATGGTCGACACCGGTCAACATGCGGCGCAACTGCAGGCCGAGCAAGACGAAGACCACGCCGTTCAGGACGTAGGACAGCATCCGCCAGACTTCGCGCGCGTGCTGGCGCGCGTCGGCACTCAGCCCCTTCGCTTCCTGGCCGCTGGCCCACAGGCCGGCGGCGACCACGGCCAGGATTCCGGAAACCTGCAGTGCCTCGGCGGCGAGGTAGGCCCCATAGGGGATGAGGACCGTCAGCAGGGTCTGCAGCACGGGGTCGCCGGCGTGCAGACGAATCAGACGTTGCCGCAGCTGGCGTCCGAACCATTCGACGCTGACGCCGACGAGGATGCCACCGCCGGCCAGGTGCACGAAGTTTCCGGCGACCGTTGCCGACGAGAACAGCCCGGTGGCCGCCGCGGCGAGCGCGAGTTTGAACGCCACCAGCCCAGAGGCGTCATTGAGCAGGCTTTCGGCGTTGACGATGTGCACGATGCGCGCCGGCAAGGGCAGCAATTGCGTCGTCGCCACCGTGGCCACCGCGTCGGTTGGCGAGACGATCGCGCCGAGCGTGAAAGCGACGGCCAGTGGCATTGCCGGGACCAGCCAGTGCATCAGATAGCCGACGGCGAGGACGGTCAGCACCACCAGACCGAGTGCCAGCAGCAGCACCGGCTTAAGCGCGCGCACGAAATCGCGGCGTGGCAAGGTCCAGGCATCGGCAAAGAGAATCGGCGGGATGAACAGCAGCAGGAACAGCTCGGGATCGACTTCGATGCCGTCGAGTCCCGGCAGGAAGGAGGCGAGCACGCCGAGTACCACCAGCAGGATCGGCAAGGGCAGGGGCGTCCAATGGACGAGTGCGCCACCGACGGCGATGGCCAGGAGTAGGAGCAGGCTGAGTTCGATGAGCGGCATGTGTGATTCGTCGTTCGCAAAAATCACTGCTGGAAGTGCTGGAATGGGGTCGGCAGGCGCAGGCATGGCCTTCGCCAATGGGCCATGCGTTCCTCTGTCGCTGGGCGGAAATCATACACCCAATACGGGTAGGGTCGGGGCCAGAGGTGGCCGTTGAACGGCACGGCGAGCTCCTTCGGCGCGTGCTCGACAGGCGTCGGTTGCGGCCGCTATCCCGTTTCGTCTCGGTGCTCAGGAGGCCAGTAGCTCGCCGAGGCGGCGAAC
>LBIU01000303.1 GCA_000987445.1 Candidatus Accumulibacter adiacens
CGCCCCTACAAAGAAAAAGCCCGGTGCCTTGACACCGGGCTTGACCGAATTCAGCTGCCGGCAAGCCGGCCGCCATTGCTCGGCTTTATCAGGCCGTCTTGGCAATCATTTTCACCGCCGGTGTGGCACTGACAGGGGCCGGCGCCTTGGCGATCTGGCTCAGTTTGCCAAGCATCGAAGTGAGCGATGACACCATCGCTTTTCCCGACGACATCGCAAAAGTCACACCCGGCGGAGCGTTCTCCTTGGCCGCCTGAAGCACTCCGACGGCGCCCCTGCCGGCCTGCGAGAGCTGGCTACCCATCACCTGAACGACGGCTGACGAAGAATCGTTGGAGATATGGTAAACACGACGCGAATAGGCAACCGACTGCGAGACGGCGGCAATCGCCATGGGCTTTTGCAGTGCCTTGAGACCAGCCACGTCACGCACCTCGGATAAGGCCTTGAAGTTCTCGGCGCCCTGTTTGGCGACGGCACGTGCGGTATGAAGATTCAGCGCAGCAAGCTTGCCCATTCCGTCAAAAGACGCATTGACAACCGACTTCCACGCTTCCAGGCCGACCTGGCTCTTGCTGGTAAATTGCTCAGTAAGCTTGTACACGGTAATCTCTCCTTGAAGTTGCGAAACCGAAACGGCGCCCAGGCCTATTCCGCCTGAAGCTGTTTGCTGCACTGCAGCGGATGAGTCATTCTAGCCCTTGAGCAGGGATTGTCAAGCACCTTTGCTGCGTCGCAACACGACTCCTGCTGCGCGGCGCACGGCAGACCGCAAGCTGGCCAGCGCGAAGCTCCGGACAGGCGACAGCGGGCCATCGACTTTCAATGAGCACCATGCACGAACAAACGCCCTACCTCCTCATCGGCGGCGAAACCACCGTCGCCAGCCTTTGCGAACGCTTCTACGAGCTGATGGCAACGGTCCCCCAGTTTGCGACAATTCGCGCGCTGCACCCGGCCGACTTGCAGTCCTCGCGCGACAAGTTGTTCATGTTTCTTTCCGGCTGGCTGGGCGGACCCGATCTCTACGTGCAGAACATCGGTCCACCGATGTTGCGCCGCCGTCACCAGCCTTTTGCGATCGGCGAGGCCGAGCGTGACCAGTGGGTCGCCTGCATGCTGCTGGCCATGGAAGCGGTCGGCATCGAGGAAGCCCTTCGCCAAGAGCTGCTGCTTTCCTTCTTCAAGACCGCCGACTTCA
Organism: Candidatus Accumulibacter adiacens; assembly: GCA_000987445.1. Classification (GTDB taxonomy): domain Bacteria; phylum Pseudomonadota; class Gammaproteobacteria; order Burkholderiales; family Rhodocyclaceae; genus Accumulibacter; species Accumulibacter adiacens. The sequence continues at coordinate 1,202 of LBIU01000303.1, forward strand.
TGCGCAACCAGCCCACCTAGGCTGCGATTTTTGCGGCGCAGCACGGCTTTCCCGACTGTGATAGAATAACCGCCCCTGTTGAGAGGCCCGACCCCTTATGTCCCGCGCCATCCGTAACATCGCCATCATTGCCCACGTCGACCACGGAAAAACCACGCTGGTCGACAAGCTGCTGGTTCAGGCGGGCACCTTCTCCGCCCACCAACACATCACCGAGCGGATGATGGACTCGAACGATCTCGAGAAGGAGCGGGGGATCACCATCCTGGCCAAGAATCTGGCTGTCGACTACGGCGACGTGCATATCAACATCGTCGATACGCCGGGACACGCCGACTTCGGCGGTGAAGTCGAGCGCGTGCTGTCGATGGTCGATGGCGTCCTGCTGCTGGTCGACGCCGTTGAAGGCCCGATGCCGCAAACACGCTTCGTCACCAAGAAAGCCCTCGCTCTCGGTCTGAAACCGATCGTGGTGGTCAACAAGATCGACCGCGACGGCGCACGCCCGGACTGGGTGGTCGATCACACGTTCGACCTCTTCGACAAGCTTGGCGCCAACGACGAGCAGCTCGACTTTCCGGTCATCTATGCTTCCGCGATCAACGGCTACGCGACGCTGGATCTGGCACAGCCCTCAGCCGACATGCGGCCGATGTTCGAGACCATTCTCAAGCATGTTCCGCCACCGCATGCCGACGAGATCGATGGCCCCCTGCAGCTGCAGATTTCGGCCCTGGATTACTCGAGCTATGTCGGACGCATCGGTATTGGCCGCCTGCAGCGTGGCCGCCTGAAGCCGGCCCAGCAAGTGACAATCATGTACGGCCAGGCCGATGCCGACGGCAAGTTCGAGCACGGCGCACCGAAGACCGCCAAAGTCAATCAGGTGTTCGGTTTCCAGGGCATGGAGCGGGTGCCGATGGACGAGGCGGTCGCCGGCGACATCGTACTGGTTACCGGCATTGACGATCTCTCGATCGGCTGCACCATCACTTCCTCGGAGCAGCCCGAAGCGCTGCCGATGCTGCACGTCGACGAGCCGACGCTGAACATGACCTTCATGGTCAACAATTCGCCCTACGCCGGCACCGAAGGCAAATTCGTCACCAGTCGGCAGATTGGCGAACGCCTGCGCAAGGAATTGCTGACCAATATGGCCCTGCGCGTCGAGGAAACCACCGACACGGACAGTTTCCTGGTTTCCGGGCGCGGCGAATTGCATCTGACCATCCTGCTCGAGACCATGCGCCGCGAAGGTTACGAGCTGGCGGTCGGGCGCCCGCGGGTGATCGTCAAGGAGATCGACGGCGAGCCGTGCGAACCGTACGAAATGCTCACCCTCGACGTCGAGGAGACGCATCAGGGCGGCGTCATGGAAGCACTCGGCTATCGGCGTGGCGATCTGCAGGACATGTCCTCCGACGGCCGCGGGCGCGTCCGTCTCGAATATCGTATTCCGGCGCGTGGCCTGATCGGTTTCCAGGGCGAGTTCCTCAACCTGACCCGCGGCACCGGGCTGAGCAGCCACGTTTTCGACGAGTACGCGCCGGTCAAGGGCGACATTCCGGGCCGCCGCAACGGCGTCCTGATCTCAGCCGAACGCGGCGAAGCCGTCGCCTACTCCCTGTGGAAACTGCAGGACCGCGGAAGGATGTTCAGCAGCCCGGGCGACAAGCTCTACGAAGGCATGGTGATCGGCATCCACAGCCGCGAAAACGACTTGGTGGTCAATCCGATCAAGGGCAAGCAACTGACCAACGTGCGCGCCTCGGGAACCGACGAGGCGGTGCGCCTGGTGCCACCGGTGGCGCTGAGCCTGGAGTCGGCCGTGGAATTCATCGCCGACGACGAACTCGTCGAAATCACCCCCAAGAACATTCGTATCCGCAAGCGCTTGCTGACCGACAACGAGCGTCGACGCGCTTCGCGCGAAGGCTAGTTTGTCGGGCCAACGTTCAAGCCCTCTCCCTTCGCCATACGACCGGCAGCGACCGGCTGTGCGACGACCTCGCCCGGCGGCCATAGCCCGCGACCTATTTCCGTCGTGAGTTTTCCAGATAGTAGCCCAGCACCTGCTGCAGATACTGCTCGGGTGCAGGCACGGCCAAGCCCGCGTCGGAAAGCAGCTGCTGGCTACGCTGGTTGGCGAACGTCTGTTCGGTCGCCAGGTAATCGAGGAACACCGGCAGGGTTCTGACGGCACGCCTGGCGTCAGCCGGCATCAGCAGGCTGGCGGCGCTGAGGAGGGCGGTGAACGCCCCGGTCGGCAGGTTGATCAGGGGTGGCAAGCGACGGCCGGCAAGTGAAAACGCTTTGCGAACGCGTTCGCGCAAGGGATTCAGCGACAAGGCCAGGGCCGGCCCCGAACAGCTATGGATGATGCGGCCGCGGCTACTCGCGCTCCTGCTCGACCAGGCAATGACGCCAGCGACGTAGTCCGCCGGAACGATGTCCAGTCGTGCGCCACCGAAGTTCGGCGCCAGTCCGAAAGTACGCCGGCCGGAGAGGAATTCGCAGAGGTGATAGAACACCTGAAAATGGATGATGCGGCCATTTCTGCTGTCACCGACGACCATGCTCGGCCGGTGCACGGTCGTTGGCAGGCGATTGTCGAGTTCGACGCGAACCACCTCTTCCGCTTCCGCCTTGGCCTGTTCGTAGGTGTTGTGAAAGCTCCTTGCACCGGTCAACCATTCTTCCGGCACGACGCCATGCGTTCGTCCGCCGACACCGACGGTACTGACAAACTCAATCTTCGCGAGACGCGCGCAGCGGCGAGCCAGGGCAATGATCTGCCGCGTCGAGTCGACAGCCGAGCGGCGCGCGTCTTCGATCGGCAGGTTCATGCGCACGTTGCCGGCCGAGTGCACGATATGCGTGCACTCGGCGGCAAGCGTGCGCAAGTCGGCGCTCTCGAGCCCGAAGTCCGGCAGCGTCACGTCGCCGCGCAGTGCCCGCACGCGCTGCCGTAGGGACGTATCGGCGGGGTCGATCTGCCAAAAGCGGTAAAGCGACTGCAAACGTCCTTCCAGATCCTCCGGTGATGCGGCCCGTAACAGCAGCGTGACACGGGTCTCCGGGTCCTGCAACAGGATGGGAATCAGCGCGCTACCGATCGCCCCGGTGGCACCGGTAATGAAATAATTATTTGTCATGGGCTGCAATAAAAGGTCTGAGCGTCATCGCTCCAGGCTTCGAAGGGGGCTCCGCCTGCCTTGTCCGCGTACGCAAAAAGACTGAGCAGCCGCGCCGAGTGCTTGGCTTCGATGACCTTGCGGCGCAGTTTCAGATTGGCGGTTAGATCGCCTTCGGCGCTGCTCAGCTCGCGCGCCATGATCAACAGCCCGGCCGGTCGCTGATAAGCGGCAAGAGGCCGGCTCGCCTCGCAGACGCCGGCTCGCAGAGCTCTGAATGACTCCTGCCGGCCGGCTTGCCAGGCTTTCTCGCCAAGCACCAGCAAGGCCACGGGCTGCGGGCGGCCAGCGCCGAAGACGACGACGTGCTCGACTTGTGGCACCTGTTGCAACTGGCTCTCGATGCTTGCCGGAGCGATACGGCGCCCGGTCGACGTCTTGAAGATATCGGCCTTGCGGCCGAGCAGAGTGATGAAGCCATCGGCGTCGATGCGGGCAAAGTCGCCGCTGGCCAGGTAGCCGTCAGCATCCGGCGAGGCGGCAGGCAGGGAGGAACCGGGCGCCTCGTCAAGGTATCCGGAAAACACGCCGGGGCCACGTACCAGCAGCTCGCCGTCTTCCGCCAGCCGCACTTCGCACCCCGGCAAGGCACGACCAACGCTGCCAAAGCGGAATGCCTCGGGCGTGTTCACCGATACCGGAATGATGTTTTCACTGATCCCATAGGCTTCAAGGACGAGCAAGCCCATCGCGTGAAAGCTTTCGAGCAGCCAGAGGGGCATCGGCGCCGACCCACTGACCATGAAACGCAGGTCGCGACCAAGCACGTTGCGCAACTTGCCAAGCACCAGCCAGTCGGCGACCACGAACCGCAGGCGCGCGCCGACTCCCTGGCGTTTGCCGGCACGCCCTGCGACCGCTCGCCGATTGCCCACCCGCAAGGCCCAGCGCACCAGTCTCTGCTGCCATGCCGGCTGTTGCGCGATGACCTCCTCGATACCCGCATGGAGCTTCTCGAAGAAACGCGGAACACCAATGAATAACGCCGGCTCGATGCTCTTCACGTAGGCCATTACCGTACGCGGGTCGGCCACATAGTAGGTTTGTGCGCCGCGCCCAATGGCGCACAGGTTGATCATCCGCTGGAACAGGTTCGACAGCGGCAACCAGCAGACCAGGCGACTGTCCTCGGCAACGTCCGCATAAGCCGACAGGATAGCCGTGGCAGCCAGGCACATCTGCCGGTGGCTATACTCGATACCCTTAGGCGCTCCGGTCGTTCCCGAGGTCGAAATGACCGTCGCCGGCGCATCAGGCTGCGCCTGGTTCCAGTCGTCGCCGTCATTGCCGGGCGCGACAAGTTCTGCAAATGCCACGACGCCCGCAGTCGCACCCGCAACGTCCAGACAGACGACGAAAGCGAGCCGCTCGCGGATGGCATCGTCAAACTTGTCGAGTTGTGAAGGATGCGCCAGCACCAATCCGACCAGCTTGCATTGGCGAGCAACGGCCCGCAGCTGGTCGTCGAGACCATAGGGGTCAAGGCCGACAGCGACACCGCCAGCAGCCAGAATCCCGAACTGGGCGAAATCCCACTCCCGGCAGCTCGGCGCCATGATGCCAACCCGGTCGCCGGCAGCCATGCCGAGCTTGCGGAAGCCGGCGCTGAGGGC
>LBIU01000304.1 GCA_000987445.1 Candidatus Accumulibacter adiacens
AGGCGCCGGTCCGGGTGGCACTGCTCAAGGGCCGCGCCAACTACCTCTGCCACTATCATCTCCAGCGCGCGCTGGCCGAAGGCCGTTTCCTTTCCCGCGACGATGCCGCCTACGCGCGACATATCGCGCGTTTCGCCGAACAAACGCGCACTGGCGACAGGGCCGACTGCGCCGACGTGCCGGAGAACGCCTCGGTGTGGGGCATGGTCACCTCGACGCGCGACAACTGTCTCGGCCAGGACTGCCCACAGCACAAGGAGTGCTTTGTCCTGGCGGCGCGCCGCGAAGCGCTGGCCGCCGATCTGGTGGTGGTCAATCATCACCTGTTCTTTGCCGATGTGATGCTGCGCGATGAAGGCACGGCCGAACTGCTGCCGGCCTGCAACGCGGTGATTTTCGACGAAGCGCATCAACTGCCGGAAATTGCCAGCCTTTTCTTCGGCGAGAGCATATCGACGGCGCAGCTCGCCGAACTGGTTCGCGATGCCCAGATCGAGGCGCTGGCGTCGGCGCGGGACTGCCTCGATTTGCCGAAGCTGTGTGCCAATCTGGAAAAGGCGGTACGCGACCTGCGTCTGACGCTGCCCGTCGAGCCGGCGCGTTTCGCCCTCTTGCAGCTCGAGGGCAGGGGCGGATTCGAGAGCAGTGTCGGCAGCGTGCTTGCTGAGCTCGAAGCACTGACCGGCTTGCTGGAAACGCAGGCGCAACGCTCGGAGGGGCTGGACAGCTGCTGGCGACGGGCCAGTGACCTGCTGCTGCGCGTACGCAACTGGCAGAATGGCGCCAATGCCGATTTCGTTCGCTGGGGGGAAACCCATACGCACAGTCTGCAGCTCAACGCGACGCCGCTGGTGATCGCCGAGATCATGCAGAAGCAGATGAGCGGTCATCCGCGCGCCTGGATTTTCACCTCGGCGACGCTCGCCGTGCAGGACGACTTCGGCCACTACTGCGCCGAGATGGGGCTCGCCGATGCCCGTTCGGCGCGTTGGGAGAGCCCTTTCGACTATCCCAACCAGGCCTTGCTGTACGTGCCGAAGGGGCTCCCCGAGCCGAACAACCAGGGCTACACCGAAGCGGTGGTCAAGGCCGCTTTTCCCTTGCTCAAGGCCAGCCACGGGCGGGCGTTCGTCTTGTGCACCTCGCTGCGCGCGATGCGTCGAACGCACGAACTGCTCGGCGAAGCGCTCGAGCGGGCCGGGCTCGATCTGCCCCTGCTGCTGCAGGGAGAGCGCAGCAAGAACGAGCTGCTGGAACGTTTTCGCCGCCTCGGCAACGCCATTCTGATTGGCAGCCAGAGCTTCTGGGAAGGCGTCGATGTGCGCGGTGAAGCCTTGTCGCTGGTGATCATCGACAAGCTGCCTTTTGCGCCGCCTGACGATCCGGTGCTCTCGGCGCGTATCGAGCGCATGCGCAGCGCCGGTCGCAATGCCTTCATGGAGTACCAATTGCCGCGTACGGTGATCAATGTCAAGCAGGGCGCCGGGCGCCTGATTCGTGACGAGAGCGACCGTGGCGTGTTGATGATCTGCGACCCGCGCCTGATCAGCAAGCCCTACGGCAAGCGCATCTGGCGCAGCCTGCCACCGATGAAGCGCAGCCGCGACCTCGAGGAAGCGCTGGCCTTCTTCGCAGCGCCAGAGGCGCGCGTGGCTCGATGAGCGCGATGATCGACTCGGCCGGCAGGGGCGGCGGGGTGGCCGAGTCCCTGCCGGCGGCGCTTGCCGAGCTGATGCCGGCGGATTGCGGGGCCGCGGCCGAGTGGCTCAATCGCGGCTGTGCCTGCGTTTCCGTCGATCACCGGTCGCTCAAGCTGGCGCTCGAAGAAGGCCAGGGCCGCGTCTCGCACGCCGAGCTGCTGGCGACGCGGCCACACCTCTTTTCCGACAGCGTCGTCTTTGTCAGCGAAGCGCATCTGCTGCGCATGGCGCAGACCATCGCCGCCCTCGAGCGGGTGCTGCCGCTGCCGGGCTATCGCCAGCGGGTGCTCGCCTACGCGCCGGCGATAGCCCGCCACTCGCCCGCCGCTGCCGGCGTTTTCCTGGGTTACGATTTTCACCTCGGACCGCAGGGCCCGCAGCTGATCGAGATCAATTCAAATGCCGGCGGGGCGCTGCTCAACGCCCGTCTGTTGCGCGCTCAGCGCGCCTGCTGCGCCCCGGTCGCGAAAATGATGCCCGCTCCGCGGGCGCTCGAGGCGGCTTTCGTCGGCATGTTTCGCGACGAGTGGCGCCTCGCGCAGCTGGCGCGCGTGGCGCAGGGGCAGGGAGGAGCCGGCGAGCGGCCGCTGACGCGCATCGCGATCGTCGACAGCCGTCCCGGCGAGCAGTATCTGGCGCCCGAGTTCGAACTCTTTCGCGAGTTGTTCGAAGCGCATGGTCTGGCGACGATGGTTGCCGACCCGGGTGAGCTGGCCTTTGACGGCGAGCGCCTGACCTGTCGCGGCGAGACGATTGATCTGGTCTACAACCGGCTCACCGACTTCGCTCTCGCCGAGCCGCAGCATGCCGCCCTGCGTGCCGCCTATCTGGCCGACGCGGTGGTTCTCACCCCGCATCCGCAGATGCACGCACTTTACGCCGACAAGCGCAATCTGGTGGCCCTCGGGGACGAGCAGTGGCTGGCGCAGATTGGCGTCGGCGCGCAGGACCGGCAGCTGCTGGCGAGAAATATCCCGCGCACCGAGGAAGTGCTGCCGGTCGATGCCGAGGCCTTCTGGAACAGTCGCAAGCAATGGTTCTTCAAGCCGGCGGCCGGTTTTGGCAGCAAGGCCGCCTACCGCGGCGACAAGATCACCCGCCGCGTGTTCGCCGAGATCGCGCGTGGCGGCTATGTCGCACAGGCGCTGGTCGCCCCTTCCGAGCGCCATCTGCTGGTCGATGGGGTCGGGCAGGATTTCAAGCTGGACTTGCGCAATTACGTCTACCGGGGCGAGGTACAACTGCTCTCGGCGCGGCTCTACCGGGGCCAGACGACCAATTTCCGCACGCCGGGTGGCGGCTTTGCGGCGGTGCTGCCGGTCTCCTGCCAGGAGTCGTCCGGAGGCTGTCGATGAAGGTCTTCGGGGTCGCCGGCTATTCCGGTTCGGGCAAGACGACGCTGCTCGAGAAACTGCTGCCCCTGATCATCGCGCAGGGCCTGCGGGTCTCGGTGATCAAGCATACGCACCACCATTTCGATATCGATCGTCCCGGCAAGGACTCCTTCCGTCACCGCCAGGCGGGGGCCGGCGAAGTGCTGCTGGCCAGTGCTTCGCGCTGGGTGCTGATGAAAGAGCTACGCGGCGCGCCCGAGCCGTCATTGGCCGACCATCTGGCCCGTTTTTCGCCGTGTGATCTGGTGCTCGTCGAGGGTTTCAAGGAGGAGGCCGTGCCGACGCTGGAAGTCTACCGGCCGGCCAACGGCAAGCCACCGCTATGGCCGGAGCATCGCCAGATCGTCGCCGTGGCCTCGGACCAGCCGCTGCCGACGGACTTGCCCGCCACGCTGATGGCGCTGGACCTGAACGATGCCGCGGCCATCGTCCGCTATATTCTCGGGACCGTTCAACTGGGGGGAAGCAGTCATGTTGTCCTTTGATCAGGCACTGTCACAGCTGCTGGCGGCTGCCGCCGCCGTTTCCGAAACGAGCACCGTGCCAACCCTGGCTGCCGCCGGGCGCGTACTGGCGCAGGCGCAGCGGGCGCCGATCGATGCGCCGCCGCTCGACAATTCGGCGATGGACGGCTATGCCGTCGCCGTTGCCGATGTCCGCCATGTGCCGACGCGTCTGTCGGTGGCACAGCGTATCCAGGCCGGCAGCGTCGGTACGCCGCTGTCGCCGGGAACGGCCGCCCGGATTTTCACCGGCGCGCCCATACCGGCCGGCGCCGACGCGGTGGTCATGCAGGAGCTCTGCGCGCATGCGACCGGCGAAGTGACCATCAATCACCGGCCTGAGGCGGGCGACCACATCCGCCGCGCCGGCAGCGACATTGCCGCAGGCAGCGAGATACTTGCTGCCGGGCAGCGCCTGCGGCCGCAGGACACCGCGCTGGCGGCGTCGGTGGGGATCGCTTCGCTGCCCGTTTTTCGGCGCTTGCGAGTGGCGGTGTTCTTTACCGGCGACGAGCTGCGCATGCCTGGCGAGGCGCTGCAGGCGGGGGCGATCTACAATGCCAATCGCTACTTGTTGACCGCTCTGCTGGAGAGACTGGGCTGCGAGCTGTGCGACCACGGACAGGTGCCCGACGATCTCGTCGCGACACGCCAGGCCTTGCGCGCTGCGGCGCGGGACAGCGATCTGATTCTCACCTCGGGCGGCGTGTCCGTCGGCGAGGAGGACCACGTCAGGGCCGCCGTCGAAGGCGAAGGGCGGCTCGAGATGTGGAAGATCGCCATCAAGCCGGGCAAGCCGCTGGCCTTCGGTCGGATCGCCGCTGCCGGGCGTGAGGTGGCCTTCATCGGTCTGCCAGGCAACCCGGTGTCGAGCTTCGTGACTTTCCTGATGCTGGTGCGCCCTTTCCTGCTCACGATGCAGGGGGTTTGCCGGACTGCGCCGCTGAGCTACTGGCTGCGTGCCGACGGCGAGTGGCCACGGCCCGATGCGCGCCGCGAGTTCCTGCGCGCCAGGATCAATGCCGACGGCGGCGTCGAGCTCTTCGTGAACCAGGGTTCGGGCGTGCTGACTTCGGCGGTGTGGGGCGACGGACTGGTGGATAATCCGCCGCAACAGCTGATACGCCGCGGTGACCTGGTGCGCTTCCTGCCGTTCTCCGAACTGCTCGGCTGAAGCAATCGACGATAAGGGGAGAGGGTCAAGATGCTGAAAATTCTCTACTTTGCCGGGCTGCGCGAGCGACTCGGACAGGGCAGCGAGGAACTCGAGCTGCCGGCCGGGGTGAGCGATGTCGCGGCGCTGCGTGACTTGCTGGCCAGCCGCGGCGGCGCCTGGGAAAGCCTGCTGACGCTGAGAAACCTGCGCTATGCCGTCAATCAGCAGATGGCACGGCTCGATTCCCCCGTGCAGGCGGGCGACGAGATCGCTTTCTTCCCGCCGGTGACCGGCGGCTGAAATGCGAATCAGCGTTCAGGAAGCCGATTTCGATGTCGGCGCCGAGCTGGCTGCCCTGCGCCAGGGGAATCCGCAGATCGGTGCCGTGGCCTCCTTCGTCGGCCTGGTGCGCGACGACAATGACGGGGCCGGCGTTGCCGAGATGAGCCTCGAGCACTATCCAGGGATGACCGAGAAAGCGCTCGCCGAGATCGTCGAAGCGGCCTGCCGACGCTGGGCGATCATCGATGCCCTGGTGATTCACCGCGTCGGTCGCCTCTTGCCGAGCGATCAGATCGTCCTGGTTGCGGTGGCTGGCGCGCATCGCGGCGAAGCCTTCGCTGCCTGCGCGTTCATCATGGACTATCTCAAGACGCGTGCGCCGTTCTGGAAACGCGAAGTGACCCCGGCCGGTGCGCGCTGGGTTGACGCCCGCGACGCCGACGACCAGGCCGCCGCACGTTGGCGCGAGCCCGGCGCACAGACCGACTGACCGAGCGGTACGCGGTGCCCGCGACCTCGGCGTCAGTGCGAGGAGCCGGGCAACGCGGCTGCCCTGCGCCGGCAGCCGCGCACACGCACGCAAGAAATAAGCCCTTTGGTCAGCGTTGACTTGGCGCGGCGCGTCCCCATCTGTAGCGCATGAACATTAACCTCCGAAGGAGTGCAACATGCGTTTCGACAAACTGACGACGAAATTCCAGCAAGCGCTGGCCGATGCCCAGAGTCTGGCGGTCGGCCACGACAACCAGCTGATCGAGCCACAGCACCTCTTGCTGGCCCTGCTGCAGCAGGACGACGGCGCGACCTCGCCCCTGCTGGCGCGCGCCGGCGTCAATGTGGCATCGCTGAAGGCGGCGCTCGCGCAGGCCATCAACCGCCTGGCGAAAGTCGAAGGGCACGGCGGCGAAGTTCAGATCGGCCGCGATCTCGGCAACCTGCTCAACGTCGCCGACAAGGAGGCGCAGAAACGCGGCGACCAGTTCATTGCCTCGGAAATGTTCCTGCTCGCGCTCTGCGATGACAAGGGTGAGTGCGCTCGCCTGGCCAAGCAGCACGGGCTGGTCAAGAAGTCACTCGAACAGGCGGTGACCTCGGTGCGCGGCGGCCAGGGGGTCGACAGTCAGGATGTCGAAGGGCAGCGTCAGTCACTGGCCAAGTACTGCATCGACCTCACCGACCGCGCCCGCCAGGGCAAGCTCGACCCGGTGATCGGCCGCGACGACGAGATTCGCCGGGCGATCCAGATCCTGCAGCGGCGTACCAAGAACAACCCGGTGCTGATCGGCGAGCCGGGCGTCGGCAAGACGGCGATCGTCGAAGGCCTGGCGCAGCGGATCGTCAATGAAGAAGTCCCGGAGACGCTCAAGGGCAAGAAAGTGATGAGCCTGGACATGGCCGCGCTGCTGGCCGGGGCCAAGTATCGCGGCGAGTTCGAGGAGCGCCTGAAGGCCGTGCTCAAGGAAATCGCCCAGGAAGAGGGCCAGATCATCGTCTTCATCGACGAACTGCACACCATGGTCGGCGCCGGCAAGGCCGAAGGCGCCATCGACGCCGGCAACATGCTCAAGCCGGCGCTGGCGCGCGGCGAACTGCACTGCGTCGGCGCGACGACCCTCGACGAGTACCGCAAGTACGTCGAGAAGGACGCCGCGCTCGAGCGTCGCTTCCAGAAGGTCTTGGTCGACGAGCCGAGCGTCGAGTCGACGATCGCCATCCTGCGCGGTCTGCGCGAGAAATACGAGCTGCACCACGGCGTCGACATCACCGATCCGGCGATCGTCGCTGCCGCCGAGCTGTCGCACCGCTACATCACCGACCGTTTCCTGCCGGACAAGGCGATCGACCTGATCGACGAGGCGGCGGCGCGGATAAAGATGGAGATCGCCTCCAAACCGGAGGTCATGGACAGGCTCGACCGGCGCATGATCCAGCTCAAGATCGAGCGCGAGGCGGTGCGCAAGGAGAAGGATGAAGCGTCGAAGAAGCGCATGCAGCTGATCGAGGAGGAACTGCTCAAGCACGAGCGCGAATACAACGATCTCGAGGAGATCTGGAAAGCCGAAAAGGCGCAGGTGCAGGGCAGCGCACAGATCAAGGAAGAAATCGACAAGCTGAAGCTCGAACTGGCTGGCCTGAAGCGCGAGAGCAAGTGGGAGAAGGTTGCCGAGATCGAGTACGGCCGCCTGCGCGAGCTCGAGGCGCAACTGGCGGTCGCCGAAAAGTCGGGCGATGAAGGCACGCAGCACAACAAGCTGCTGCGTACCGAAGTCGGCACCGAGGAGATCGCCGAGGTCGTCTCGCGCGCCACCGGCATTCCGGTGTCGAAAATGATGCAGGGCGAGCGCGAGAAGCTGCTGCTCATGGAAGAGCGCCTGCACCAGCGGGTCGTCGGGCAGGACGAGGCGGTGCGTCTGGTGGCCAACGCCATTCGCCGTTCGCGTGCCGGCCTGGCCGATCCCAACCGGCCCTATGGTTCCTTCCTCTTCCTCGGCCCGACCGGCGTCGGCAAGACCGAGCTGTGCAAGGCGCTGGCCGGTTTTCTTTTCGATTCCGACGAGCACCTGATTCGCGTGGACATGAGCGAATTCATGGAGAAGCACTCGGTGTCGCGGCTGATCGGTGCGCCGCCGGGCTATGTCGGCTACGAGGAAGGCGGCTACCTGACCGAAGCGGTACGCCGCAAGCCCTATTCGGTGATTCTGCTCGATGAAGTCGAGAAGGCGCATCCGGACGTTTTCAATGTCCTGCTGCAGGTTCTCGACGACGGCCGGATGACCGACGGGCACGGCCGCACGGTGGACTTCAAGAACACCGTGGTGGTCATGACCTCCAACCTCGGCAGCCAGATGATCCAGCAGATGGCCGGTGACGACTACCAGGTGATCAAGCTGGCGGTGATGGGCGAGGTGAAGTCCTACTTTCGGCCCGAGTTCATCAACCGCATCGACGAAGTCGTCGTTTTCCACGCGCTCGACGAGCAACACATCAAGTCGATCGCCGGCATCCAGCTCGCCTACCTCGAAAAGCGTCTGGCGCTGCTCGAACTGCAGCTGCAGGTGGACGACAGCGCGCTCTCCGAGATTGCCGCCGCCGGCTTCGATCCGGTCTTCGGCGCCCGTCCGCTGAAGCGCGCGATCCAGTCGCAACTCGAGGATTCGCTGGCCAAGTCGATTCTCGAAGGGCGTTTCCTTGCCGGGGATACGATTCGTGCGCATTGCGAAAACGGCATCATGCGCTTCGACAAGGTTTAAGCTACAGGTATGGCCCGCTGGGCCGAAACGGAGCGACCGCCATGAACCTCGTCTACGATAGTACGCACTACTCGATCGTCGCTTATCCGGTACAGGAGGGCTTCGAGCTGGTCGACAAGGCGACCAGCCGCAGCCTCTTCGTCCAGGGCTCGGTGGCCAGGGCCCTGCGCCGCACGCTCGACGACATTCCCGACGACGAGCGCGACGAAGAGTCGATCGACGCCGTGCTCGACAGCTACTGCGCCGGCGTCGCCCGCGCCATCGTGCTGCACTGATCGGGTGAGGGGCGGCCGGGAGGTCGCCCCGGTTCGGGCTCGCCTGGCGAATGACTGGCCGTTATACTCGCCGAGGTGCGCTACTGGCTGCGGTGAGCAGGCAGGGCGCGGAGAAGCCAACGGGGCGTGAGAGGAACGCCCCACCCCGAGTGATCCCCGCCGCCAGGCAGCCGACGCCATGAACTACACCAGCAATTCCAAGCCCGCCCAGCCCGCTCAGCCCGCTCGTGCGGCGAGCGGTGGCCCTTGTCCGAGCTGCCACGCGCCGATGGCGGTGCAGCAGTTCCAGCGCCAGCTCAACGGCGTCGTCTCGCTCGACATCTGCTTTCCCTGCCAGGGCATCTGGTTCGACGAGTTCGAGAGCGCGCAACTCGCCCCGGCCGGGGTGCTCGAACTGTTCCGGATGCTGCACGAGCACCATGCCGACTTGCGCCAACCCTGGCGCGACGTCCTGCAATGCCCGCGCTGTCGCGAACGCCTGATGCACCGGCTCGACAGCACGCGCAACGGCCGCTTCGCCTACAGCCGTTGCCCGCAGCGCCACGGTCGCTACAGCGCCTTCGCGGCGTTCATGATCGAAAAAGGCTTCGTGCGCCAGCTCAATGGCGCCGAAGTCGCCGAGCTGGCGCGCCAGGTACAGACCATCCGCTGCTCGGGCTGTGGGGCTCCGGTCGACATCCGGCGTGACAACGTGTGTAACCATTGCCGTTCGCCGATCGTCATTCTCGATCCCGACGCGGTGCAGGAGGCGCTCGACAACTTTGGCGAAAAGGCCAGTCGACAGGAGCACCTCGACCCGCACGCGGTCGCCGACGCGCTGCTCGCCAACGAGCGCGCCAAGTCGCTGGCGACGCGGGAAAAGCGCAAGGGCTTGCTCGAAGCCGACATCTCTGACCTGGTGATCGGCGGGATCGAGACCGTCTGGAACCTGCTGCGGCGCTGAGCGGGTGATTGCCTGATTACGTGAGTGGCGAACGATGACGACTCGCCTGCAGCAGAGCCTTCGCGACCGCCTGCACGCGCTTCGTGAGCGGGAAGAATTGTGGGCGGCGTTCGCCAAGGCCTGGGCTGCGGAGTGTGGGAGCGAGCTTGCGGTCGACGCCGAGGCGCTGCTGGCCGAATGTCTGCAGCAGGACGCGCTTGATGTCTTGGAAAGCATCCTGAGCCTGGCGCCAGGACTCGGCAAACTCGTTGGCGGTCGCGCGGGAACGCCAGAAGCCTTGCGGCAGGTGGCCATCGGCATTTGCCTGGTTGCCTGCGAACGGCGGGTCCATGAAAAGTTCGCCCAGGAAGGCATTGGCGCCGGTGCCGAAGCTGGCGCGGGAGGAGCCGACGAGATGCTGATCGACGCCAACGAGCAACTGGCCGCCGCGGTGATCGCTGCCGCCTGGTGCGAAAACGGCGTCCGCATCCGCTTTGACGAGCAGACGCGAAAAGCCCAAGCGGCCAATGTCCTGCGCGACGTGCCGCCGCTGGAACTCGATTTCCAGGGGGCACGGGCATGCGTGAAGGCAGAGCTGCAGGCGATCGTCAAGACGCCGCTGGGTGATCTGGGGAAGCTCGATCGCCGGACCCTCTTGCAGGACGTGAAGACGCATGGCGTCGTTTCCGACGACGTGCTGCTCAGCCAGTTGAACCGCTACGCCCGCAAGAATGATTCCCGGCTGATGTTCGGCCTGAACGCGGCCGCCGCCCACCCGCTCGATGACGAAGCGCTACGCCACGAGTTCGCGACGCGTTTCAGCGTGCCCACTTTCCGCTACGGCGAGGCCGCCAGGCAGCGGCTGGACGAAGCCGGCACGCAGGCGTGGGAAAGGGCCAATCTCCAGGCCGACCTGATGAACTATCTGTCGGCGCTCTGCGAGCGCTTGTCTGCGCCGCAGGCGAAGCAGCTACGTTCCGGTTTGCAGGACATGCACTTTCGGGTGGCGCTGTCGCTGGCCGGGGAACAACGGGATTATGTTGACGAGGTCGCCTCCGAACTGGTCAAGGAATTAGGATGCGACGCTGTGTTCTACTACCCCAATTTTGCGGCGCACGTCCCAAGGCCGAACGCAGACCTGCTCTTGCAGAACATCTACCACAAGCAGTCGGATCTGGTAGTTGTCTTTCTGGGAAGCGATTACCAGGCGAAGGAATGGTGTATTGGCGTCGAAGGGCGACCCATTCGCGATCTGATAAAGAAGGGCCACGACGACCGCATCATGCCTTTTCGCTTTGACGACGAACCCGTGGATGGCTTCTTTTCTCTGGACATCTTTATCGACTGTCGCACCCATTCGAGTGCCGAGGCCGCGACGCTCATCATCGAGCGCCTTGAAGCAACTCCGTCCAGGGCGTAGCGATCAACCACGCCACGACATTACAGGCCAATCCAATGGAAACTGACGTCAGACAACTGTTGCAAGACCTCGAAGCCGACGCCGTCGCGCGTTTCGACGGCCTCGTTCATCAATGGTCGCAGAACGAGATTGACGCCCTGCATCTGGCGCTGGCGTCCGAACGGCCGCTGCTGGTGCGCGGCGAACCGGGAACCGGCAAGACGCAGCTGGCGCTGGCCGCGGCCGCGGCGCTGAAGTGGCACTTGCAGTGCGTCACGGTCAGCCCACGCTTCGAGGCGCAGGACCTGTTCTACCGCTTCGATGCCGTGCAGCGACTGGCAGACGCGCAGGCCGCCGGCTTTGCCGGTGGCGGCGTCAAGCCCGATCACTGCTACTGGCTGCCCGGACCCTTCTGGCTGGCTTTCGCCTGGGACGACGCGCTTGGCTATGGACCGCAGTCTGCCAGCGCAGCGAGCGCGGCCCCCAAACCCTCCGGGCAGGTGATCCTGATCGACGAAATCGACAAGGCGGATAGCGATCTGCCGAACAGCCTGCTCGAAGTCCTCGGCAGCCGCGAGTTTCCCAACCCGGTGACGCGGCAGGCGATCAGGCCCGGCGGCGGCCTGCCGCTGGTGGTGATCACCACCAACGAGGAGCGGGAATTGCCGGCGGCCTTCCTGCGCCGCTGCGTGGTGCTGACCCTCGAGCCCGACGATCCCTATGCCGACTTCCTGGTCAAGCGCGGGCAAGCGCATTTCGGCGCCGCATCACCGCCGGAGAAGCGCCTGCACGAAACGATCCTCAGAACGGCCGCCGAGCAACTCGAGGCTGACCGCCACAACGCGCGCATGGCCGGCGTTCCGCCGCCCGGGTTGGCCGAATACATCGACCTGCTCACCGCCCTGTGCCGACTGGCGCCCGGCAAACGCAAGGAGCAGAAAGAGTGGTTGGCGAGGCTCGCGCCGTACGCCTTCCTCAAGAACGGCATCATCGACGGCAGTCCACAGCTGTCGCAGCAGCGAGCTGCCGTCGGAGCAGGGGAGTAGCCGCCACAATGAATCGCTCGCCCTTGCTGGCGCGGGCAGACCTCTTGCGTGCGCTGGCGCTTGCTGGTGACGACGAGGACAGGCAGCGCTGCTACAGTGGCCTGCTTGGCTTCGAGCAGCAGCCGGTGGTGGCGGCACTTTCAGGCGTACTTCCGTCCATCGTTGGCCAGCTTCGCGGAGACAGCGACTCCGCGCCCCTGCCGCCTGTAGTTATCGAAGGCAGGGAGCCTCTGCGCGCGCCCTTGTTCGCTATCAGCGCCTGCCAACGCCTCGAACTACCGGCCGAACGAAGCGAGTCGGACCGACCACAACCCTTGACGCCCGCGCAATGCGCGCCGCGGCGCGGCGACGGCGAAGCGGCGCCCTTCGTGCCGTTGGTTCGCCACGCGCGGCTGTGGCCGGCGCTCAAGCGCTCGGCGCTCGAAACCCGCCACGCCGGCCTCGACATGCCGCGCCTGTTGCGTGAGCTGGCCGGGGCCCGGCCACTGCCGAGGCTGCCGCG
>LBIU01000305.1 GCA_000987445.1 Candidatus Accumulibacter adiacens
CCGCCACGCAACCCAATAAGTAGCACGAGGATGGGTTTCCCGTGCGCGGGTTCGTTCTCGGGCGGCAGCGCGCCGTGACCTGATGGGCGAGCAAGTCGAGGCGAGAGTGTATTTCGTCGAAGCGTGTCTGCGCTCACAGGAGGACACTTGTCGGCTTCCGAAGAAGTCTGCGACGAAGCTTTTGAGAGGGTGTCTAGCCCGGTTCTCCTCTCTGGATGATTGCTGTCGGCTGAACATCGGCTATTTCCGATGCACTGGACGCCCAGGAACGGCTGGTACAATTCTCCGGAAATCCCGCTTTTGCGGTGATTTGACGCCTCTATCCGACGACGAACGAACAACATGAAGCGGTGCTGGATCGTGTGAGCTGGATGGCTTGTGGCGCCCAGCCGCGCGTTACGCTTCCTCTCTTACTCAACGGAATGCCGAAATGGTCCGGAACGGCAAACTCACGTTCGTGATACGGTGGAAATCGCCGTGATAGCACGGGCCTGCTGGTGAGTGCCCTCGACTCGGCGGTCGCCAAGGCCACGCTCGGCATTCTCGGTCGCGCGGCCGGCTCCCCCGAAACATGAACAGCGCACTGCATGCGGTGCCCATCCAACTGGCGAAGTCATTGCTCCTGCGCGCCGGGCTGTTCGCCACGCTGTGGTGGATGCTGGCCGAAGGTAGTTTCCTTGCCTGGGGCGTTGGCCTGGCGAGCAGCGTTCTGGCCCTGGTCGTGAGCCTGATACTGCTACCGCCTGCCCCGTCGCGGCTCTCCCTGCTCGGAGCGGCGAGCTTTCTCGGGTTTTTTCTGCTGCAATCCTTCGACGGCGGCGTGCAGGTGGCACGCATGGCCCTGCGCCCCCGCCCTGATCTGCGCCCGGTCGTGCTCGATATTCCACTGCGCCTGCCCGAGGGCGGCGCCCGGCTGTTTCTGGCCGCCACCCTGAACCTGCTGCCCGGCACGCTCAGTGCAGGATTGGAAGATGGGAATTTGCGCGTGCACGTGCTCGACCAACGCTCCCCGGCAGAGGCGGAAGTGCGGGCGGTCGAGACGCGCATCGCACGCCTGCTGGGTTTGTCCCTGGAGGCCGCATGAGCGAGCTTAACCTGATCCTGGCCGGATTCCTGCTTGTCAATCTGCTGGCGGCATTGTGGCGTGTCGCACGCGGCCCAACGCCCGCCGACCGCCTGCTGGCAGCACTCCTCTTCGGCACCGTCGGTGTCGCGATTCTGTTGCTGCTGGCCTTTGCCGGAGGCGAAGCGGCACTGGTCGACGCCGCCCTGCTGCTCGCCCTCCTGGCGCTGATCACCGGCGCCGCCTTTGCTCGCCGTATCTGGCGGGAAGAGCATGATG
Organism: Candidatus Accumulibacter adiacens; assembly: GCA_000987445.1. Classification (GTDB taxonomy): domain Bacteria; phylum Pseudomonadota; class Gammaproteobacteria; order Burkholderiales; family Rhodocyclaceae; genus Accumulibacter; species Accumulibacter adiacens. Next base: position 1,343 of record LBIU01000305.1, read on the forward strand.
GGCATTCTTGAAGTGGCGAGCGCACTGCTGCTGATCATCGGCGCTGTTTTCTTCCTCGCCGGCACGATTGGACTGCTGCGCTTTCCCGACGTGTATACCCGGCTGCACGCCCTGGCCAAGGCGGACAATCTGGGCCTGGGTTTCACGGTGCTTGGCTTGCTGCTGCAGGCTCCCGGCGTCGCCGCTGGCATGAAGCTGATCCTGGTCTGGCTGCTGGCCCTGGCCGCCAGCGCCACGCTGAGCTACCTGATTGCGCGGCGCGCCCTGGCCAGGGGAATCGAGCCCTGGAAGTCAGAGGAAGACGAGCGATGATCTTCGATCTGCTGCTGGTCACTGCCCTGCTGGTGAGCGCCGTGCACGCGCTGAGCACGCCGGACCTGTTTCGTGCCGTCATGCTGTTCATCGTCTTCGGCCTGCTCATGGCGCTGGCCTGGGCGCGGCTGAACGCCCCCGACATCGCCCTCGCCGAAGCGGCCATCGGTGCCGGCCTCACCGGGGCGCTGCTGCTCGACGCCCTCGGCCATTTGCACCGCAAGCGGCGCGAGCGATCGCCATGAAGACCTGGTTGACGGCCGCTGTCCTTTTCCTGGCCAGCGTACTCGGCCTGGCGCTTGGCTGGTCGATGCTGGATCTGCCGGTGGCGGCCGTACAGCTGCCGGCAGAGGTCAAGACGCAACTCGGGGTGAGCGGCGTGGCACACCCGGTAACCGCTGTCCTGCTCAATTTTCGTGGCTACGATACCTTGCTCGAGATCGCCGTATTGCTGCTCGCCTTGTTGGCCATCCTGGCCCTGCCGCAAGCAAGCGCC
>LBIU01000306.1 GCA_000987445.1 Candidatus Accumulibacter adiacens
CGGTTGATCACAGAGAGTTTTGCCATTTCGTCTCAGTTCCTGAAGGGAAATTTAAACGCGCCAAGCAAGGCACGCGCTTCGTCATCGGTCTTCGCAGTCGTCGTGACACTGACGTTCATGCCGCGCAGCGCGTCGATCTTGTCGTACTCGATTTCCGGGAAGATGATCTGTTCTTTGAGGCCCATGTTGTAATTTCCGCGACCATCAAAGCTCTTGCCCGATATGCCGCGAAAGTCACGCACCCGCGGCAAGGCCACGGTGACCAGACGATCGATGAACTCGAACATGCGCGGCCCGCGCAAAGTAACCATGCAGCCGATCGGGTAGCCGGTACGAATCTTGAAGCCAGCGATCGACTTGCGGGCCTTGGTGGTCACCGGCTTCTGGCCAGCGATCTTGGTCAAGTCCCCGATGGCGCTCTCGAGCACCTTCTTGTCGGCGATTGCCTCACCCACACCCATGTTGAGCGTGACCTTGGTGATGCGCGGCACTTCCATGTTCGACTTGTAGCCGAACTTTTCGGTAAGCTGCGCAACGACCGTGGTCTTGTAGTAATCCAGTAAACGTGCCATGACTACTCCTTAGGCCCCCAACACTTCGCCGTTCGACTTGAAAAAGCGCACCTTGGTACCGTCTTCAAGCTTCTTGAAGCCGACACGATCCGCTTTCTTTGTCGCCGGGTTGTAGAGCGATACATTCGATACGTGAAGCGGCATCTCTTTTTCAACGATGCCGCTGACAACACCCTTCACCGGATTTGGCTTGACATGCTTCTTGACGCGATTGACTCCGGCAACCAGAACATGCTCGGAATCAGTACGCTGCAGCACGGCCCCGCGCTTGCCCTTGTCTTTTCCAGCAATGACGACGACGTCATCACCCTTACGAATCTTTTCCATGACCTTCCTTACAGCACTTCCGGCGCCAGGGAGACGATCTTCATGAACCGATCGCCACGCAGCTCGCGTGTTACCGGCCCGAAGATACGCGTACCAATCGGCTCCATCTTGTTATTCAGGAGGACAGCCGCGTTGTGGTCAAACTTGACCAGGGAGCCGTCCATGCGGCGCACACCCTTGGCCGTACGCACGACCACCGCGCTGTAGACTTCGCCCTTCTTGACGCGCCCACGCGGCGCCGAATCCTTGACGGTGACCTTGATAATGTCGCCGACACCCGCGTAGCGGCGTTTGGAGCCACCCAGCACTTTGATGCACATCACCGACCGCGCGCCGGTGTTATCGGCGACGTCGAGAACTGTCTGTACTTGAATCATCTGTCACTCCAACTTGGCCCGCAGCAGCGGTCAGTCTTGGAACCCGTAGGGGTAGAAACGCTCAGAGGCGAGAGATCAGCCGAGCGCGAGGAAGGCGGCATTATAGCCGCTCTTGAGAACAAAGCAAGCTTTAAATGGCTACCGCGCGTTCGAGAAGCTTGGTGACAACCCAGGACTTGCTCTTTGACAGCGGGCGACACTCCTGGATTTCAACCAGGTCACCGGCCTTGGCATCATTGCCGTCATCATGCGCGTGATACTTGCTCGAGCGCATCATGATCTTGTCGTAAATCGCGTGTTTCACACGGCGTTCCACGACGACGATCACCGTCTTTTCCATGCGATCGCTGACGACGCGCCCGACCAGGGTGCGCTTGTTGCTGGTGGTCTCGCTCATTGTTGAACTGCCTTTTCACGAAGAAGGGTGCGTACGCGCGCGATTTGGCGCCGCACTTTACCGACCTGACTGTTGTTGGACAACTGCTGCGTTGCCAGCTGCATCCGCAGACCAAACTGGGCCTTCAGCAAGTCCAGCAGTTCCTTGTTCAGCTCGTCGACGGTTTTTGCTCTGAGTTCACTGACTTTCATGATCAACCTACCATACGCGTTACGAAAACCGTCGGGATCGGCAGCTTCGCAGCAGCCAGCTGAAACGCTTCACGCGCCAGGCCTTCGTTGACCCCATCCATTTCGTAGAGAACCTTGCCGGGCTTGATCTCGGCGACCCAGTATTCGGGGTTTCCTTTGCCGCTTCCCATGCGCACTTCGGCGGGCTTCTTCGAAATCGGTTTATCCGGGAAAACTCGGATCCATATACGGCCGCCGCGTTTGATATGGCGCGTCATTGCCCGCCTCGCGGCTTCGATCTGACGAGCCGTCAGACGACCGCGGCCGATTGCCTTGAGTCCGAACTCGCCGAAGCTCACTTTGGCTCCGCGTGTTGCCAGGCCCGTATTGCGGCCTTTCTGCTCTTTGCGGTACTTTCTTCTAGTTGGCTGAAGCATCTGTGGTTCCTGCCTTTCTTACACGTTTCACCGGCGCCTTCGCGTCCGGAGCGGCCCCCTCGACGCTTGCAGCGTCTTCCTGACCCTCTGGCTTTGCCTTCACCGCAACGCGCGGCCGCTCCGCGTCCCCTGGACGAGCCGCACGGCGCGGCTTGCGCGCCTGCTCGTCGGCAGCCCCCTCCGGAGCAGCAAGCGCCTGGTCCTGGCGACTAAGCGTCTCGCCTTTGTAGACCCACACCTTGACGCCGATCAGACCATAGGTCGTCAGCGCTTTCGAGGTCGCATAGTCAATATCGGCACGCAGCGTATGCAGCGGCACCCGCCCTTCGCGATACCACTCACGACGGGCGATCTCCGCACCGTTGAGACGCCCGGAGCTCATGATCTTGATCCCTTGCGCGCCGAGGCGCATGGCGTTCTGCATGGCGCGCTTCATCGCCCGGCGGAACATGATGCGCTTCTCGAGTTGCTGGGTAATCGAATCGGCAACCAGCTGCGCATCGACTTCCGGCTTGCGGATTTCCTCGATGCTGACATGCACCGGGACACCCATGATCTTCTGCAGCGCAACCCGCAAATTGTCGATTTCTTCGCCCTTCTTGCCGATGACCACGCCCGGCCGAGCCGAGAAGATCGTCACCCGAGCATTCTTCGCAGGGCGCTCGATGAGCACCCGACCAACGGAAGCGTGCTTGAGTTTCTTCTTCAGAAACTCCCGGACCTGCACATCCTCCTTGAGCATGCCAGCGAAGTTCTTCTTGTTCGCATACCAGCGCGACGACCAATCACGAGTAACAGCCAGCCGAAACCCAGTAGGATGAATCTTTTGTCCCATACTTATTCCTCAGTTGCCGACGGTCAGAAAAACGTGACAGGTCGGCTTGACGATCCGGTTGCCGCGCCCCTTCGCCCGTGCCGTAAAGCGCTTGAGCACCATGCCCTTCTCGACGCAGATAGT
>LBIU01000307.1 GCA_000987445.1 Candidatus Accumulibacter adiacens
GTCCTCGGCCAAGTGAAGGACATCCTGAGCGCCGGCGGCACGCAATCCGGCAAGATCGACACCTCCCGGGTGACCCGGCTGTCGCACCTGAGCGCTACGGTCACGCTGTCTGAAGGCATTGCCCGCAATGACGATCTCGACGGCGCCGCGCCAAAACTCGCGCTCGGCGGTTACGGTCAGTTCGACCTGCTCTCGAACGAGCTCGACTACACGCTGCGCGTCATGATGGCGCCGAACCCTGCCGAAAGCTCCAAGCTGCTGCGAGCGCTGGAGGGCTTACCGCTACCGGTGCAGGTGAGCGGGCCATTGCATGAGCTGCGCTACTCGATCAGCCTGAAAGATGTCGCCGCCGATGTGCTCAGGCGCCACAGCGACGACATCAGCGCCACGCTCGTCGATGAAGCGGAGCGTCTTCTCGACAGGCTCTTTGGCGGCAGCAAGAGAAAGTGAGCTCCGGGAGCTGCGGACGAGGGTAATGGCCCACGGCCCTAGCCCGCGATTCTGAGCCCGGTCTTCTTGAGAATGCGGGTCGAAAAAAGCACGTCGTAAGCCCGGCAATCGGCACCGAGAAGAGCCGCGATTTCCGCCACCTTGGCCTGCACTTCGGCGCGCGAGCCGCCATGCACCATGGCAAACAGGCTGTATGGCCATTCCGGCAACTTGCGCGGACGGTGATAGCAGTGGGTCACGAAGTCGAGTGCGCCGATGCGCGCGCCGAGTTCGTCGATGCGCTCGTCGGGGACGTCCCAGACGCTCATCCCGTTGGCGGTGTAGCCGATGGCGTAGTGGTTGGGGACGGCGCCGATGCGGCGAATGACGCCGCTGTCGAGCATTCGCGCCAGCCGCTCCATGACCTCTTGTGGCGCAATGCCCACCTGCTCCGCGAGCTGCTGATACGGACGGGCGACCAGCGGCAGCCCGCTCTGCGTCGCCAGGATCAGGCGGCGATCGATGGCGTCAACCGAACGCGCAGGCGCGCCGCTCACGCGCGCACCGCCAGCTTCATCTCGACGAAATATTCCTGCAGCTTGGGAAAGGAAAAGACCGGCAAGCCGCTGGCTTCCTCGATGCTACGTACCGCGGCCGCGATACCGTCGGCCGTTTCGGTGGCCAGCACGAACCACATATTGAAGTCGCAGTTGCGGTCGCTTTCGCGGCGGTAGTTGTGCGCCACCTGCGGAAAGGCATTGACCACTTCGAGCACCCGCTGCCAATCCGCTTCGGGAACGCGCATCGCGGCGAGAACGAAAGCGCCCCCCATGCGCTCGACCTGGAACATCGGGCCGAAGCGGGTCAGCACGCGCGCGTCGAGCATCGCCTGCAAACGTTCGAGCAGCTGATCCTCGCTGATGCCAAGCGGCTCGGCGACTTCGGCGTAGGGCCGCTCGCAGAGTGGGAAGCCCCCCTGAAGCGAATCGATGATCGCCCGGTCGATGGCGTCGATGCTGACCGCCTCAGACATAGCGCGCACCGCCCTGCTTGAAGCGGGTCAGCGAAAAGAGAATCGCGTGCGCGCAATCCTCGAGGTGCAGGCGGCTGCGCAACTCGGCGATGCGCGCCTCCACTTCGGCGCGGACCTGCCCGTGAATCATGCAGAAAAGGTTGTAGGGCCAGTCCGGCAACACCCGCGGACGCTGATAGCAGAGCGTCACTCCCGGCTCGCGGGCCAGGACTTCGCCCATCGCGGCGACGGCCTCATCGGGGATGTCATGCACCAGCATGGCGTTGGCCGTGTAGCCGAGTTCGTGATGGCGGACGACCACGCCGAAGCGCTTGATGATGCCTTCGGCGCACCAGCGACGGATACGCTCAAGGACCTCGCTCTCATCGCAACCGACACGATTGGCGAGCACCGAAAACGGCCGCATGAACAGCGGCAAGCCTTCCTGCAAGGCCATCACCAGCCGGCGCTCGAACTCGTCGAGCGGCCGCGGCGGCACAAAGGGCTGCCTGCGCACCGGAGCCGGCAGGCCTTGCTTGCCTTGGCCGTCGAGCGAAAAACCGAGGTCGATGTGGTACTCCTGCAGCAAGGGCAGGCGCAGCAGCGGCTGGCCGGCCGCCTGCTCGATGGCCCCCAAGGCCGCCTGCAAGCGACCTTCCGAACCGGCGGTGACGACGAACCAGAGATTGTAGCGGTGCTCGCGCTCGTAATTGTGATTCACCTCCGGAAAGCGGTTGACCGTTTCGGCCACCGCAGCGAGTTCCTCCGGCGGCACGGCCATCGCCGCCAGCGTGCTGGCGCCGATGCGCTTGGGTGCGAACACCGCACCGACACGGGAAATCTTGCCCTCGCGGCGCAGCGTCTCAAGAAGGCGCAGCACGGCACTTTCAGCGACGCCCAGGCGGGTCGCCAACTCGGCGAAGGGCGCCGGACAGAGCGGGAAATCCCTCTGATAATCGTTCAGCAAGCGGAAATCGATCGCCTCGTCGCTCATGGCGCTCTCAGAAACCCGTGCGCTGCGCACGGCTGGTGAAGAAGATGCCGCTCGGCGCCTGCGCCGCAAACTCGCCGACCTGGGTCAGCGTCGCGGTATCGTAGATGACCACTTTGTTGTCGTCGCGAGCGGACAGCCAGACCTGCTCGCCGCGTGGCGTGAACTCCATGTGCAGAATGGCCTTGCCCGGTTCGAGCGTCTGCACGACCTTGCCGCTCAAGGTGTCGATGACCTGTACCCAGCCATTGTCGGGAAAAGCGAAATTGACCCACACCTGCCGGCCATCGGGCCGCGCCATGACGAACACCGGCTGCCCCTTGACCGCAATGCGGCCGACTTCCTGCCAGCTGTTGCCGGCAACCACCAGCACCTCGTGCCGGCCAACCGCCGGCAGATAGGCCTTGCCCTGGGCCATCGACCAACCGCGCAGGTGTGGCATCTTGAAGACCGGCCGCTTTTCTTCACCGCGCCCGTAGTTGTTCAAGATCCGCCGCGTGCCCTTCTCCGGCTGCCAGGTATCGAGCAGGGCAACCCCATCCTCGCCGAACAGGCCGGCCAAATAGTGGCGCCCGTCGGGAGTCACCAGCCCGTCATAAGGCTGCAGGCCAGCCGGGTAGCGTTGGGTGGTCGGATGGCGCGGGTCGGAAAAGTCGCTGACCCAGATCTCGCCGCCATCGAAGAGCGCATAGGCGAAACGGTTGCCGGAAAGGTCGGCCAGGCCGACCACTTTCGAAAAACTTCCCGGCGCGTACTCGGCCGGCACCTCGGAGAGCAACTCCAGGGTCTCCGAGTCGAAAGCCTTGATTCCGCCAGGCTTGTAGTTCTGCGCCACGACGATTCGGCCATCCTGCGAGATCGAGCCCCCAATCGCATTGCCCGACTGCAGCACGCGCTTGACGATCCGCGCCTCGAGCAGATCAACCTTGGTCAGCCCGCCATCACGCCCGAAGATGTAGGCGTAACGGCCGTCGCGCGAGTAGACCACCGAGGCATGCGAGAGGTCGCCGAGTCCACCGATGCGCGCATACGGTTGACCGGCACTGGTATTGATCAGGCTGACGTGACCGCTGGCACGTTCGATCACCAGTCCGAGATCACCGGTTCCGCGCATCTGCGGTGCGGCGCAGCCAGCAAGCACAACGATGGACAGCAGGGCAAACAGTCTCTTCATCACGACTCTCACTCAAACAGCGCCATGGGCGCATCAACAATAGAACCGTGCCCGTGAGCACGATCAAACCCGGTCGCCGGCCCCTGCCATTCACAGAATCGGCGTGACCGCTGCCTCCATCTCGGACTGATCCATGGCCCCGAGTTCGCGACTCCGTATCCTTCCATCGCGATCGATGGTGACGGTGAACGGCAGGCCGGCCTGACTGTTGCCCAGCGCCTGCATCAATTCGATGCTCTCCTGCGTACCGCCAATCAGCGAATTGTAGTTCATCTCGTAGGCGCGACCGAATTCGCGGAGTTGATCGCGCTTGTCGCTGTCTTCCACGGCAATGCCGATGACCACCAGCCCCCTCCCCTTGTACCTGGCATGCAAGGCAGCGAGCTCGGGGATTTCC
>LBIU01000308.1 GCA_000987445.1 Candidatus Accumulibacter adiacens
ATCCTGCACGAGATCGAGACCGGCGAGATCGACTTCCGCGGCCTGCAGTCCTCGGCCGACGAGTACAGCCAGCCGGTCGTTCGTCTGATCGACTCGATCCTGACCGACGCTGTCAAGCGTGACTCGTCGGACATCCACTTCGAGCCGGAAGCCAGTTTCCTGCGCATCCGTTACCGTATCGACGGCATGCTGCGCCAAATTCGCTCCCTGCATAAGACCTACTGGCCGGCGATGGCGGTGCGCATCAAGGTCCTTTCGGGCATGAACATCGCCGAAACGCGCGCCCCCCAGGACGGTCGCATCTCGCTCAACTTGCGCGGTCGACAGATCGATTTTCGTGTCTCGGCACAACCGACGATTCACGGCGAGAACATCGTCCTGCGCATTCTTGACCGCCAGAAAGGGATCGTGCCGCTCGAAGGGCTGGGCCTCGCCGACAAACAGCTCGACCAGCTGAAGCTGATGATTGCCCGCCCCGAAGGGATCGTCTTCGTGACCGGCCCGACAGGCAGTGGCAAGACGACGACGCTCTATTCGATCCTCAACCACATCAACTCCGAGGGGGTGAATATCATGACCCTCGAAGACCCGGTCGAGTATCCGATGACCCTGGTGCGGCAGACCTCGGCGGCCGATTCGGTAAAGCTCGATTTCGCCAACGGCATCCGCTCGATGATGCGCCAGGATCCGGACATCATTCTGGTGGGTGAAGTGCGCGACGCAGAAACCGCCGAGATGGCGCTGCGTGCGGCGATGACCGGGCACCAGGTGTACTCGACCCTGCATACCAATTCCGCCCTCGGCGCCATACCCCGCCTGCTCGATATCGGCATCGTGCCGGACATCATGGCCGGCAATATCATCGGCATCATCGCCCAGCGACTGGTGCGGCGCCTGTGCGTGCACTGCAAGATCCCCTACCAGGCCGAGGCCCACGAGGCGCGCCTGCTCGGCAATCTCGCCGACGGGCCGCGGCCGGTGGTCTATCGGCCGGGTGGTTGCGAGCGCTGTGAGTTTCAGGGTTATCGCGGGCGCCTGGCGATCATGGAATTGCTGCGCATCAATGGCGACATGGACGAGCTGATCGCCAGGCGCAGCACTTTCCGGGAAATGCGCACCCTGGCCAGCCGCCAGGGCTTCGCCACGCTGGCCGACGACGGGTTACGCCGCGTTCTCGACGGATCGACGGCGCTCGAGGAAGTCGGCCGGGTCGTCGACCTGACTGACCGGATGTAGGATCGGTGCCGCTCTACACCTATAAGGCGGTCAGTCCCGAGGGGCGGATGCTTCTCGGCAGGATCGACGCCCTCAACCTGGTCGACCTCGAAATGCGTCTGCGGCGCATGGAGCTGGATCTGGTCAGCGGCGAACCGGTCAGCCACCGCACACTGTTCGCCAGCGGTGGCGTGCCACGCCGGGAAATGATTCACTTCTGCTTCCATCTGCAGCAACTGGTGCGTGCTGGCGTACCGGTCATCGAAGGCTTGACCGACCTGCGCGACAGTCTCGAACACCCGCGCTTCCGCGAGGTGGTGGCCAGCCTGATCGAAGCGATCGAGGGCGGGCAGACGCTTTCGCAGGCCATGGATGGTCACCGCAGCGTCTTCGATGCGGTCTTCGTCAGCCTGATCCGCGCCGGCGAAACCACCGGTCGCCTGCCGGAAGTCCTGCGCAGTCTCAACGAGTCATTGAAATGGGAGGACGAACTCGCCTCGCAAACGAAAAAGATGATCGCCTACCCCGCTTTCGTTGGCGTCATCGTCCTGGCAGCCAGCTTCTTCCTGATGGTCTACATGGTTCCGCAGCTCAAGATGTTCGTCAAGAACATGGGGCAGGTCCTGCCGACGCAGACGGTGGTCCTCTTTTTCATCTCCGACCTGATGGTCGACTACTGGTATGTACTCCTCTTGCTGCCGGCTCTCCTGGCGCTCGGCGTGCGCGTCCTGTTGCACACCAATCCGCTGGCACGCTTTCGCTTCGACGGCGTCAAGCTCGGCTTGCCCTTCGTTGGCGGCATTCTGCGCAAGATTGCCCTGTCCCGTTTTGCCAACACCTTCGCCTTGCTCTACGCGTCCGGAATCCCGATTCTCGAGTCGATTCGCACGACGCAGGACGTGGTCGGCAACCTGGTCATTCGCCGTGGCCTGGAGCGCGTCGAGCAGTTGATCGGCGAGGGGCAGAATGTGACCGCCGCCTTTCACGCCACCGGCTTCTTCCCGCCGCTGGTGATCCGCATGCTGCGCGTCGGCGAGAATACCGGCGCCCTCGACGACGCCCTGATGAACGTCAGTTACTTCTACAATCGCGACGTCAAGGAGTCGGTGGCGCGCATGCAACAGCTGATCGAACCGCTGCTGACCGTGGTCATGGGTGCGCTGCTCGGCTGGATCATGCTCTCCGTTCTCGGGCCGGTCTACGACGTGATCAGCAAGATCAAGGTCTAGCACGATGGCTGCCAATCGGCTCCTCTACCTCAGCGCCCATCACTTGTCGGCTTTCTCCTGGCAGGCCGGGGTTCTCAGCGACGAGCACTCGTTCGAAGCCAGCGAAGCGGGGCAGCTGGCTTTTGCCGACTACCTGGCGGCCAACTCGACGAGCGTCTTCGCGATCCTGGCCAACGTCTCGGAAGAAGGTTTCCATATCGAGACCATCCCCTTCCTGCGTGGCGCCGATCGCCAGGCGATCATCGCCCGCAAGCTGGGACAGCTGTTTTTCAACGCCAAGCTGCAGACCGCGCTTTCGCTCGGTCACCAGAAATCGCGCCGCAAGGACGAGCGCATCATGCTTGCCGCGCTGACCAGGCCCGAAGCGTTTGCCCCCTGGCTCGACGCCCTGGCCAGAGCCGAGCTGGCACTCGCCGGCGTGTACTCGCTGCCGCTGCTGGCGCCGCTGTTGCTTCGCAAGCTGGGCATGGCCCCGCAGCCTTGCCTCTTGCTGACCATCCAGGACCAGAGTCTGCGGCAGAGCTTTCTGGAAAACGGCGAGCTGCATTTCAGTCGCCTGACGCCCTTGCACAACAGCAGTATTGGCGGCATTGCGCAGACTTTCGCGAGCGAAGCCCTGAAACTGCAGCAATATCTGGTCGGTCAGCGCCTGATCGGTCGCAAGCAGCCGATCAAGGCCTATCTCCTGGCGCACGCCAGTGCCCGAAAGGCGATCGAGAATAGCTGTGCCGATAGCGAGGCAGTGTCGTTCACCGTCCTCGATATCGAGGACTGTGCGCGCCAATGCAAGCTCAAGACGCTGCCCAGCGACACCCACTGCGAGCCGCTGTTCCTGCATCTGCTGGCCACCGATCCCCCGCGCGCGCAGTTTGCCAATGATGATCAGCGCCACGACTACCATCTTTGGCTCCTGCGCTCGATCATGCGCAGAGTCGCCGCGGTCGTCTTGCTGAGTTGTCTGCTGCTCGCCGGCAAGCTGCTCTTCGACGCCTCGCAGATCGACAACGAGGTCAGCGTTCTGGCCGGCGAGACCGGACTGACTCGCCAGCGCTACGCGGACATCGTCAAGACCTTTCCGCCGATTCCCACGACCAACGAAAACCTGCGCCGGGTGATCAACCGCTACGTCGAACTGGAGAAGAGCAGCAGCTCGCCGACGACCCTCTATGGCGAGATCAGTCGTGCCGTGGAGCGCGCCGAGTGGGTCGATCTGGAGGCCATCGACTGGCAAGCCGGTAAGCCGCAAACGCCGTCTGCGACCGGCGGCGGCAACGTCGTGAGTAGCGAGCTACAGCCCGTCGATCATGAAACGGCCGTTGTTCGCGGCAGCCTGCGCCTTGGCGCCGAGAGCAACCCGCGGCAGGTGCTGGCCGTTTTCAATCGTTTCGTCGCCGCCCTCGGGGCCAACCCCCAGCTGCAGGTCGAGGTCCTGCAACAGCCTTTTGACGTCGAGTCGGGCAAGTCGCTCAAGGGTGGCGACGCGGTACTGGAGGGCAAGGAGCCGCGATCCTTCAAGGTGCAGATTCGGCGGACGATAGCGCCATGAAAATCGCGCCCGCTGATTTTCCCAAGCTGCAAGCGAGCATCCTGCTTGGCGTCCTGATGGTCGCCGCCGGCGCCCTTGCGGTCTATTTCTCGTTTGCCGTCAAGGAGGCTGCCGAGCAGGCCATGGTCCGCATCGCCGCCCAGTTCGCGGAAGCCGACGGGAAGCTCAGGCAGGTACGCAACGAAGAGAGTGAGGTCAAACAGAAGTCGATTATCTTCAAGCAGCTCCAGGAGCGTGGCATCATTGGCGATGAGCAGCGCCTCGATTGGGTGGAGTTGCTGAAAGAAATCCGCGACCAGCATCGCCTGATCGATTTGCGCTACGAAATTGCGCCGCAACGCATGCTCGAGGGCCAACTCGGGAACGACTTCGTTTTCTTTGCCAGCAGCATGAAGCTGGAATTGAAACTGCTGCATGAAGAAGACCTTGTCCGCCTGCTCGACGATTTGCGCCGGCAGGCGAAGGCCTTGATCCGGGTCAAGAGCTGTCGCATCGAGCGCTTGCCGGCGACGGGCGGACAGCGTGACGGTGGCCGGGCGAACTTGCAGGCCGATTGCGAAATCGAGTGGTTGACCTTGCGTGACGTGCGCGGCAAATGAGCGATCGCAGCAAAGTGCAGGAAAGGGCGGGACAGTCAATGAGCGAGTTCTTACCGACCGCAAGGCTTGCCGCGCTGGCGGTGAGTGCCTGGCTGCTACTGATGGCGAGCGGTCCATCCGCCGTTGCCGAGGAGCAGGCGCTCGGTCGGCTGTTCTTCACCCCCGAGCGCCGCCAGCAGCTCGATCGGCAGCGTGAAATGAATCTTCTCGACGAGCAGCAAATCCCTGCCGATCCGACGCTGACCATTGACGG
>LBIU01000309.1 GCA_000987445.1 Candidatus Accumulibacter adiacens
AGCAGCTCGCGCAATGGCCGCCGGAAGACCTGTCCCAGCCGACTGTAGCCGAGCAGGCGCAGACCAAAGCGATTGACATACCAGACCTTGAGCTCGACATCGACGCGGATGACGATCAGCCCGAGGGCATCGTAGATCGAAGCCGGTGACGCTTCGCCACTCAAGAGCACACCTCCGTGTCGCGCGGATCAAGCGGCGGCCCGGCGACCGGCAGACGAATGCAAAAGCAGGTGCCCCGCCCCGGCTCGCTGTCCACGCGGATCGTTCCGGCGTGCCGCTGGATGATCTCCCAGGAGATCGGCAGGCCGAGGCCGGTCCCCTTGCCGACCGCTTTGGTGGTGAAAAAGGGCTCGAAGATCCGTTGTTGAACTTCCGGCGGCATGCCGCCGCCGCTGTCCTCGATCTCGACCCACACCTCCTGGGCTTCGCAGCCGCTGCGCAGGGTGATCGTCCCTGCCTTTTCGATGGCCTGCCCGGCATTGACCAGCAGGTTCATGAACACCTGGTTGAGCTGCGCCGGGATACAACGCACGGCCGGCAGCTCGCCAAGTTCGCGCACCACCTTGGCCTTGTACTTGAGCTCGTTCCAGATCACGTTCAGGGTACTCTCCAGGCCGCTGTTGAGGTCGGCCTCCTGCCACACGCCTTCATCGGCGTGCGAAAAATCCTTGAGGTCGGCGACGATCTTGCGCACCCGTGCCAGCCCTTCCGCCGACTCGCCGATCAGGGCCGGGATGTCCTCGCGCAGGAAGTCGACTTCCGCCGCCTGCCAGGCCCGTTCGACCGCCAATCGCGCCGGATGATCGGTCGGCAAGGCGGCAACCGCCGCTGCGCTGACGTCGATGACTTCCAGCAGGGCATCGACGTAGGCCCGCAGCGAACCGAGATTCGAACTGACGAAGCCGATCGGGTTGTTGATCTCGTGCGCCACGCCGGCAGCGAGCTGGCCGACAGCCGCCATCTTCTCGGACTGCAACAACTGACTCTGCGTGCGCTCGATCGCTTCCATCGCCTGCTGCAGTTCAGCCTGCTCGCGCAGCAGCTCGTGGTTGGTTTTCGTCAGTTCGCGGGTGCGCGCTTCGATCTGCGTTTCGAGACCGGCGTTGAGCTTCGCCAACTCGCTGCGTGCGGCCTGCAGCTGCGCGTTGCTCGTTTGCAGCGTGCGGTTGCGC
>LBIU01000310.1 GCA_000987445.1 Candidatus Accumulibacter adiacens
CACCGGATGCCGGCGCAGCGCAGGCTGCGCCGCCGGCAGCGGCAGCCAGCACGCTGCCGCTGCCGGCGGCGTCCGAACCCGTGCCGGCACAGCAGGCCTTGCTGCCCGACGATGCGCATCGCGCGAATTACGAAACGATCCTTGACGACGCCGCGTTCGAGCGTTGGCTGGCGAAGATCGACGCCAGCCCGCTGACCGCCCTGGATACCGAAACCACCAGCCTCGACCCCTTCGCGGCGCGCATTGTCGGCCTCTCGCTGGCGGTCGCCGAAGGCGAAGCGGCCTACCTGCCGCTTGCCCATTGCCATCCCGGTGGGCCGGACCAGCTGCCGTGTGCGCCGACACTGGCGCGCCTGAAGCCCTGGCTGGAATCCAGCAAGCACGCCAAGATCGGCCAGAACCTCAAGTACGACCAGCACGTTCTGGCCAACCACGGCATCGAACTGGCTGGTGTCGCGCACGACACGCTGCTGCAATCCTATGTCCTCGAATCGGGCAAGGATGGCGCCCGCGGCCACGACCTCGGCCGCCTGGCGACGCGCCATCTCGGGCTGGCGACGATCCCCTACGAAGCGCTGTGCGGCAAGGGCGCCAAGCAGATCAGCTTTGCCCAGGTGGCCATCGAGCAGGCCGCCGAGTATGCCGCCGAGGACGCCGATCTGTGTCTGCGCCTGCATGCCCGGCTTTATCCGCAGATCGCTGCCGATGCGGGGCTGAAGCGGGTCTACGCGCGCATCGAAATGCCGGTGCGCGAGATTCTGTGGCGCATGGAGCGGACCGGCGTGCTCATCGATGGGCAGTTGCTCGGCGAACAGAGCGGCGAGATCGGCAAGCGCCTGCTCGAGCTCGAAGCGCAGGCGCATGCTGCCGCCGGGCAGCCGTTCAACGTCAACTCGCCGAAGCAGCTGGCCGAAATCCTCTTCGGCACGCTGGGTCTGCCGGTGAAGAAGAAAACGCCTTCGGGGGCGCCTTCGACCGACGAGGAGGTGCTCTCGGAGCTGGCGCTCGACTATCCGCTGCCCAAGATCCTGCTCGAATCACGCCAGCTGGCCAAGCTCAAGGGCACCTATACCGACAAGCTGCCGAAGATGGTCAATGCCCAGACCGGGCGCGTGCATACCAGTTACGCGCAGGCGGTGGCGGTGACCGGCCGGCTGGCGTCGAGCGACCCCAATCTGCAGAATATCCCCGTGCGCACGCCCGAAGGAAGGCGCATCCGCGCGGCCTTCATCGCGCCCGCGGGAAGCTCGATCGTGTCGGCGGACTATTCGCAGATCGAACTGCGGATCATGGCCCACCTCTCGGAGGACCCGCGCCTGCTGGAAGCTTTTGCGCAGGGCGAGGATGTGCATCGGGCGACGGCGGCCGAAATCTTCGGCGTCAGCCTGCCCGACGTTGGCCCGGACCAGCGGCGCGTCGCCAAGGTCATCAACTTCGGCCTGATCTATGGCATGAGCGCTTTCGGGCTGGCCCGCCAGCTGGACCTCGAACGCAGCGCCGCGCAAGCCTACATCGAGCGCTACTTCGCGCGTTACCCTGGAGTTGCCAGCTACATGGCCAGGACGCGCGAGATGGCGAAAACACAGGGCTACGTCGATACCGTTTTCGGGCGTCGGCTGTGGCTCCCGGAAATTCGCTCCAGTCAGGCCGCGCGTCGCCAGGGTGCCGAGCGGGCGGCGATCAACGCGCCGATGCAGGGTTCGGCCGCCGACCTGATCAAGTCGGCGATGATCGCCGTGCAGGGCTGGCTCGACGCTGAGCGGCTGCAGACGCGCCTGCTCATGCAGGTGCATGACGAACTGGTGCTCGAAGTGCCCGACGGCGAACTGGCCCGGCTGCGCGCCGAGCTGCCGCGACTGATGACCGACTGGGCGACCCTGCGCGTGCCGCTGCTGGTCGACGTCGGCGTCGGCGCCAATTGGGACCAGGCGCACTGAAGCCGGGCAGGCGTCGGCGCCCGCTTCGGTGCGGGATCAGGCGCATCGCCGGAGCACGGCAGGAGACCTCTTTCGACGAGTGACAGGTTCCCTCATCCATCAGCGAAAGGCAGGAAAGCATGCCCCTACATGAGAAAGAAAGCGTTCGGGAAAAACTCGATGACGAGGTGTATGCCTCGGCCGATTTGTCGGTCAGCATGCCCAAGTACAAATTCCCGGCGTCGGAACACGATCCGCGCCATGCCTACTCGGTGGTCCATGACGAGCTGATGCTCGACGGCAATGCGCGCCAGAACCTGGCGACCTTCTGCCAGACCTGGGCCGAGCCCGAAGTCCGCCAGCTGATGGACGAGTGCATGGACAAGAACATGGTCGACAAGGACGAGTATCCGCAGACCGCCGAAATCGAGGCGCGCTGTGTGCACATGCTCGCCGACCTCTGGAACTCGCCGGCGGCGGCGAACACCGTCGGCTGCTCGACGACCGGTTCGAGCGAAGCGGCGATGCTCGGGGGCATGGCCATGAAGCGGCGTTGGGAGGGCAAGCGAAAAGCGGTCGGCAAGCCGATCGGCAAGCCGAACCTGATCACCGGCCCGGTGCAGATCTGCTGGCACAAGTTCGCCCGCTACTGGGACATCGAGCTGCGCGAAATCCCACTCGAAGAGGGGCGTTTGCTGATGACGCCCGAGGAAGTGCTCAAGCGCTGCGACGAGAACACCATCGGCGTCGTGCCGACACTGGGGGTGACCTTCACCTGCCAGTACGAGCCGGTCAAGGCAGTGGCCGACGCGCTGGACGAACTGGAAAAGCAGCAGGGGATGGACATCCCGATCCATGTCGATGGTGCCAGCGGCGGCTTTCTCGCGCCCTTCTGTGCGCCCGACCTGGCCTGGGACTTCCGACTGCCGCGCGTCAAGTCGATCAATACCTCGGGCCACAAATTCGGGCTGTCGCCGCTTGGTGTCGGCTGGATTGTCTGGCGGGAAGCCGCTGACCTGCCCGAAGAAATGATCTTCTGGGTGAACTACCTGGGCGGCAACATGCGCGACATCGCCTTGAACTTCTCGCGACCGGGCGGGCAGGTCGTCTGCCAGTATTACAACTTCCTTCGCCTGGGCCGCGAAGGCTACCGCAAGATTCACAGCGCCTGCTACGACACCGCCACCTACCTCGCAGCCAAGATCGCGCAACTCGGCCCCTTCGAGATCATATACGGCGGCGACCGTTACGCCGGCATCCCGGCCTTGTGCTGGAAGATGAAGGACGGTATCGATCCGGGCTTCGGTCTCTACGATCTGGCCGACCGCTTGCGCAGTCGTGGCTGGCAGGTTCCCGCCTACGCTTTGCCGGCGAATCGTCAGGATCTGGTGATCCAGCGGATTCTCGTGCGTCACGGCGTCAGCCGCGACCTGGCGACGCTGCTGGTGGAGGACATCCGGCGCGCACTCGATTACTTCGCCAAACACCCGCGGCCGGCGCCGATGAGCGCTGCCGAGGCTTCCGGTTTTCATCACTGAGACGGGCCGCGATTGCCCTGTCAATGAAAGGTCGTCACCATGTCCATGCAACTCTATATCGGCAACAAGAACTACTCGTCCTGGTCGATGCGCCCCTGGGTGTTGCTGCGTCAGGCGGAGATTCCGTTCGAAGAGGTGCTGCTTCGTTTCGATGCCTTCACCCCGGACTCGAAGTTCAAGACCGAACTCGCCCGTCACAGTCCGGCAGGCCGTGTGCCGGTGCTGGTGGACGAGGGGTTTGCGGTCTGGGATACGCTGGCGATCGCCGAGTACCTGGCCGAGAAGTATCCCGAGCGCCGGCTGTGGCCCGCCGAGCGGCAAGCGCGCGCCCGCGCGCGCAGCGTCTGCGCCGAGATGCACACCGGTTTCGGTGCCTTGCGCAGCCATTTCCCGATGAACATCGAAGCCTCCTTGCCCGAGGTGGGGCGGCGGGCCTTGCGCGAGCACCCGCCGGTGCGTGCCGACGTCGATCGGCTGCTGCAGATGTGGAGCGAGTTGCTGAGCACGCACGGCGGGCCGATGCTGTTCGGCGAATTTTCCATTGCCGACGCTTTCTTCGCGCCGGTGGTCAAGCGCCTGCTGACTTACGCAGTGCCGCTTCCGCCGGTCGTTGCCGCCTACGTCGAACGTGTGCAGGCGCTCCCCGGTGTCATCGCCTGGACCGCGGACGCGCTGGCCGAGCACGACTTCCTTGACTTCGAGGAGCCGTATCGCACGCGTGCCTGAGGGTCGGGTTCGGCGACGGCGACGGCGACTTCCGCGCAGCGTCGGCCATGATGGCCGAATCGCTTTGGAATAATGTGCTATCTGCACGACCGTCGACCGGAGAATGGCGATGCCTAGCTGCGAGAAATTCTTGGCACGAAATGACTTGACCAGATCGGCGCTTGCTCGGCACAAGGCGGCGCGACAAGCGCTGGCAGCGGGGTTATTATGACGAGCGTCAGGGTCGGCTGCGGGCCTGCAGGGCAAGTATCGACATCTCTCGCCAGCTTGCTCATGGCTGCTGCCTGGCAGGGCGTGATTGATGCCCGCCGCAGTTCGTGCACCTGCCGTGCCTTGTAGTCAGACGACACGCATCCTGTGGATGCCGACCTTTCGGAAAGGGAACTGCTCATGAATAGGCCATTCAAGCCCGATCTCGCACTCGAGAAGCGTTTGTCCGACAAGCTTCTGGATGTCTTCATCAGGGCAGGCCTGGTCATTGCCCTGGTGATGCTTTGCTACCGAATCTTCTCGCCCTTCCTGGGCTTGATGATGTGGGCGCTGATTCTGGCGATCACCCTCTACCCGCTGCATCAGAAGCTCGCCGGCGGCCTCGGCGGCAGGCAGGGTCGCGCGGCCACCCTGCTGGTCCTGGCGGGCATCGCCCTGGTCGTCGTGCCGACCGCCCTGCTGGCCAGTTCAATGGGCGATTCGATTCATCACCTGATTGCCAGCGTAAAAGACAATTCCTTCGCGATCCCGGCGCCTCCCGAGAAAGTGGCCGACTGGCCGGTGGTCGGCGAGAAGCTTGCGGCCGCCTGGTCGATGGCGCACTCGGACCTGCCGGCATTCATGCAGAAGTTGCAACCGCAAATCGGCGACCTGGCCAAGAAAGCCCTGGGGATGGTAGCCAGCATCGGCAGCGGCATGCTGATGTTTCTGTTCTCGTTCATCATTGCCGGCGTGATCATGGCCTTCGGCGAGTCGGGAGAGCGGGGTGCGCGGGCGATATTTCACCGCGTGGCTGGACAGGCGCGCGGTGAAGAGTTCAACAAACTGTCGACGGCAACGGTGCGTGCGGTCGCCATGGGCGTCATCGGGGTGGCCTGTATCCAGGCGATCATCGTCGGCCTGGCCTTGCTGGTCGCCGGCATTCCCTGGGCCGGTGTATTGGCCTTGATCATGCTGTTGTTGGGCATCGCGCAGATCCCGGCACTGCTGGTGACCTTGCCGGCGATTGCCTACATGTGGACCATCGGCGACTACGGTACGGTTGCCGCCGCCAGCTACAGCGTCCTGCTGATCGTTGCCGGATCGGCCGATAACGTGTTGAAGCCGCTGATGCTCGGGCGCGGCGTCGATGCGCCGATGCCGGTGGTCCTGCTCGGCGCATTGGGCGGCATGGCCGCCAGCGGCATTCTCGGCATGTTCGTCGGCGCGACCTTGCTGGCCCTCGGTTACCAGATCTTCATGGGCTGGGTGGCAGCAGGCGACGAGGTGGAGCCGGCAGAGGATGATTCGCAGCCGGTCGCCTGAGGCAGCCTGCGGGTGTCGGTGAGTCGAACGGGCGCGCGGCTGCTGGCCGTGAGCGGGGCGATGGTACTCAGCGCGTGCACCACGGTGGGGCCTGACTTCAAGCCGCCGCTGCTGCCATCCTGGCTGGCCGGCTGGTCGGGTGGATCGCTGGAAG
>LBIU01000311.1 GCA_000987445.1 Candidatus Accumulibacter adiacens
CAGCTCGTTAGCCGCTGACGGTGCACGAAACTGGTTATAATTGCACGCTTTTTTCGCCCTCTCCTGCCCCTGATGCTCGTTTATCGCGGTTTTTCCCGGAAAGCGCCCAGCCCCACCGTACTGACCATCGGCAACTTCGACGGCGTACACCTGGGTCATCGCGCGCTGCTCGCCCGCCTGAGGGCGACAGCGGCGAACGCCGGTCTGCCGGCGGCGGTGCTCACCTTCGAGCCACACCCGCGCGAGTTCTTCGCGCCGCAAGCAGCGCCGTCGCGCCTATCGACGCTACGCGAAAAACTCGAACTGCTCGCCGACGACGGCGTCGACCTGAGCTACGTCTGCCACTTCAACAGCGGCTTCGCGGCGCTGACTGCCGACGTGTTCATCGAACGGGTGCTGGTCGAGGCGCTGCGCGTGCGCCATCTGATCGTCGGCGACGACTTCCGTTTCGGCGCCCGACGCAGCGGCGACTTCGCCTTGCTGCGCGCGGCCGGCGCCGGCCTCGGTTTTCAGGTCGAAACCATGCCCAGCGTCACTCTCGAAGGCGAGCGCGCTTCTAGTTCGGCGGTCCGCGATGCGCTGGAGGACGGGCGGCTGGAGCACGCCGCGCGGCTGCTCGGCCGTCCCTATTCTATCGACGGCCGGGTCGTGCGTGGCGACCAGCTCGGCCGGCAGCTGGGCTTCGCCACCGCCAACATCCGCATCAAGCACCAGAAACCACCACTGCAAGGCGTCTTCGCGGTCGAAGTCAAGGGATTGCCCGGCGGCCCACACCGCGGTGCCGCCAATCTTGGCTACCGCCCGAGCGCCAACCAGGTGACGCGACCACTACTCGAAGTGCACCTCTTCGATTTCTGCGCCGACATCTACGGCGCGCACCTGAACGTCCGTTTCCTGCACAAGCTGCGCGACGAAATGAAATTCCCCGACTTCAACGCCCTGAAGGCGCAAATCGCCGCCGACGTCGAAGCCGCGAAAGCCTACTTCCAGTTCCGAGACCCGCCATGGCTGACTACAAGCAAACCCTCAACCTGACCGACACGCCGTTTCCAATGCGTGGCAACCTTCCCAGCCGCGAGCCGAAGTGGGTCGCCGCCTGGCAGGAGAACAAGCTCTACGAGCGCATCCGCACGGCCGCGCGGGGACGGCCGCGCTTCGTCCTGCACGATGGCCCGCCCTATGCCAACGGCGACATCCACATCGGGCACGCGGTCAACAAGATCCTCAAGGACATCATCATCCGCTCCAAGACGCTGGCCGGCTTCGACGCCCCCTACGTTCCGGGCTGGGATTGCCACGGCCTGCCGATCGAGCATCAGATCGAAAAACTGCACGGCAAGCATCTGCCGGCCGACCAGGTGCGGGCGCTTTGCCGCGCCTTCGCCGCCGAGCAGGTCGAGCGTCAGAAGAAGGACTTCATCCGCCTCGGCATTCTCGGCGAGTGGCACGATCCCTACCTGACGATGGACTTCAAGACCGAGGCCGACGAAATCCGCGCGCTCGGCGCAATCCTCGAAAAAGGCTACCTCTACCAGGGCCTGAAGCCGGTCAACTGGTGTCTCGACTGTCGCTCGGCGCTGGCCGAAGCGGAAGTCGAATACGAAGACAAGCGCTCGGCGGCGATCGACGTCGCTTTCGAGGTCCATGCCAATCACGCCGGGAAAGTGGCCAAGGCCTTCGGCCTGAGCCACCTGCGTGGCCCCGCCTTCGCCGTGATCTGGACGACCACCCCCTGGACCCTGCCGGCCAACGAGGCAATCAGCGCCCATCCCGACTTCGAGTACCAGCTGATCGACACCGCGAAAGGCGCGCTGATCCTGGTTCGCGAACTCGCGGACGCCTGCCTGCAGCGCTATGCCCTGACGGGCAAGGTGCTCGGTTCCGCCAGGGGCACGGCGCTCGAGCAGCTACTGCTCCGCCACCCCTTCCAGCCCCGCGACGTGGCCATCATCTGCGGCCGCCACGTGACCGTCGAAGCCGGCACCGGGCTGGTGCACACCGCGCCGGCGCACGGCACCGACGACTACCTGATCGGCAAGGTCTACGGCCTGCCGGTGAACAACCCGGTCGGCGACGACGGCCGCTTCGTGGCCGGCACGCCGGCGTTGTCGGTCGGCGAACTGGTCGGAAGAAGCGTCTGGGAAGCCAATCCGCTGGTCCTCCAGGAACTCGCCGCGAGTGGCCATCTGCTGTGCTCGGAAAAAATCCAGCACAGTTACCCACACTGCTGGCGCCACAAGACGCCGATCATTTTCCGGGCCACGACGCAGTGGTTCGTCGGCATGGAGCAGCGGGCGACGCCGGGCGACGGTTCGCCGACAGCGGACCAGCCACAGCTGGTCCACAACGAAGAGGAAGCGAGCCTGCGCTGGTGCGCCGAACGCGCCGTCGACGAAACGCAGTTCTTCCCGAGCTGGGGTCGCGCACGCCTCGAAGCAATGATCAAGACACGCCCCGACTGGTGCGTTTCGCGGCAACGCAACTGGGGCGTTCCGATCCCGTTCTTCCTGCATCGCGAGACCGGCGCACCGCATCCGCGTACCGCCGAGCTCGTCGAAGCCGTCGCCCAGCGCGTCGAAAAAGCCGGTATCGAAGCCTGGTTCGCCCTCGAGGCGAAGGAACTGCTCGGCGCCGAAGCCGACCACTATCGCAAGATGAACGACACCCTCGACGTCTGGTTCGATTCCGGTGCCACGCACTCCAGCGTCCTGCGCGGATCGCATCGCACGCAGCTGAGCTACCCCGCCGACCTCTACCTCGAAGGCTCCGACCAGCATCGCGGCTGGTTCCAGAGTTCGCTGCTGATCGGCTGCGCGATGGACGGTCGCGCACCCTACAAGGCCTTGTTGACGCACGGCTTTGTCGTCGATGGCAAGGGCCTGAAGATGTCCAAGTCGACGGGCAACGTGATTGCCCCGCAGAAGATCGCCGACACCCTGGGCACCGAGATCCTCCGCCTGTGGGTCGCCGCCACCGACTACTCGGGCGAGCTGTCGATCTCCGACGAGATTCTCAAGCGCGTCGTCGAATCCTACCGACGTATCCGCAACACCCTGCGCTTCCTGCTCGCCAACACTGCCGACTTCGACGCCACGCGCGACCTGCTGGCGGTCGAGCAGTGGCTGGAGATCGACCGCTACGCGCTGGCCATGACGCGTGAAATGCAGGCCCAATGCGAAGCTGACTACGCACGCTTCGAGTTCCACCATGTCGTCCAGTCGTTGCAGACCTTCTGCTCCGAAGATCTCGGCGGCTTCTACCTCGACATCCTCAAGGACCGTCTCTACACCACGGCCGCCGGATCGCCCGCGCGACGTTCGGCGCAAAGCGCCCTGTGGCACATCCTGCAAAGCTTCGTCAAGTTGATGGCGCCGATTCTCTCGTTCACCGCCGAAGAGATCTGGCAGATTCAGACCGCAGACGCTGAGCAGTCGGTGATGCTGCACACCTGGCAGGCGTTGCCGGAACCGGCAGACGAGAGCGCACTGCTCGACAAGTGGCGCAAGATTCGCAGCTATCGCGCCGAGGTCATGCGCGCTCTCGAAGCGCTGCGTATCGCCGGCAAGATCGGCTCTTCATTGCAGGCCGAGGTGCGCCTGCACTGCGCTGGCGAAAAGCACGCCATTCTCAGTTCACTCGGCGACGACCTGCGCTTCGTGATGATCTGTTCGCAGGCGACGGTGATCGAGGTGATCGACAGCGCTGACGAACAGTTGCTCTGCGCCCCCCTGGCGGCCGCCAAGTGCGAGCGCTGCTGGCACGTCCGCGACGATGTCGGCAGCCACGCCGATCGGCCCGGCCTCTGCGGGCGCTGCGTCAGCAATCTGGACGGTGAGGGTGAAAGCCGTGCCTTCGCGTAATATCGAGCGCTGGCTCTGGCTGGCGGGGGTCATCGTCGTCCTCGACCAGCTCAGCAAGTGGCTGGTCCTGGCCTGGCTGCAGCCGGGCGATTCGATCTATGTCGCCCCCTTCTTCAATTGGGTGCTGACCTTCAACGCCGGTGCCGCATTCAGCTTCCTCTCCGATGCCGGCGGCTGGCAACGCTGGTTCTTCACCGCCCTGGCGCTGGCCATTTCGGCCTGGATCGTCAGCATCCTGCCGCGCCACAGCGGTGAATTCAGGATCTCGCTGGCGCTCACCCTGATCCTCGGCGGAGCGCTCGGCAACGTCATCGATCGCCTGCGCTTCGGCGCAGTGGTGGACTTCATTCAATGGCACGCCGCCGGTTTTTACTGGCCGGCCTTCAACATCGCCGACGCGGCAATCAGCGTCGGCGCGGTGTTGATGATCATTGACCAGTTGTTCGGCACGCACAACCGCGACGACAGCCGTGACCGGGTTGCGCGCTCGCGCCATGGCGAACGCACTTGATCGAGTCACGCCCACACGCCCGTGACCGCGGCGCGACTGCCAGCAAGCGAGGAAACGCATGAAACCTTCTCCCGCCACTCCCGCCACGCCCGTCTCTCCGGACCGCGCGCCGACCGTCGGCCGCGACAGCTATCTGACGCTGCACTACAGCCTCTCGGACATGGAGCACACCGACTACGTGAGCACGTTCGATCTCTCGCCGGCGACGCTGCAGATGGGCAGCGGCCAGCTCGCCGAGACACTGGAGGCTTGTCTGATCGGCATGGCGGCTGGCGAACGCCGCATCTTCGAGCTGGCGGCGGAAGACGCTTTCGGCCCGCACAATCCACGCCTGATCGAACGTATCGCACGCAGCGCGCTGCCGCCGGACGTCGAACTCAAGGTAAACTCCCTGATCGAGTTCAGCTCGCCCGACGGCGCCGGCGACTTCGCCGGCTTCCTGCGCGAACTGACCGAGAGCAGCGCGGTCTTCGACTTCAACCATCCGCTGGCCGGCAAGCCGGTACGTTTCGAAGTCCAGCTCATCGCCATCATGTGAGGTCCAGCATGCGCATCATTCTCGCCAATCCCCGCGGCTTCTGCGCCGGCGTGGACCGCGCCATCGCCATCGTCGAGCGGGCACTCGAGAAGTTCGGGGCACCGATCTACGTTCGCCATGAAGTGGTGCACAACAAGTTCGTCTGTGACGATCTGCGCAGCAAGGGAGCCATCTTCATCGACGAACTGGCCGATGTACCCAGCGACAGCACGGTGATCTTCAGCGCTCATGGGGTCTCCAAGGCCGTTCGCGAGGAGGCCGAAGGGCGCGGCCTGAAGGTCTTCGATGCCACCTGTCCGCTGGTCACCAAGGTGCACCTCGAAGTCGCGCGGATGCGCAATGAAGGCCGCGAGATCATCATGATCGGCCACAAGGGACATCCCGAAGTCGAAGGCACGATGGGACAAAGCCGTGACGGCATGTACCTCGTCGAAAC
>LBIU01000312.1 GCA_000987445.1 Candidatus Accumulibacter adiacens
CTGGTGCGCCGTTTCCGGCTCGACCAGAGCGAGCGCATCAAACTGGCGATCATTTCCATCGATCCCTCGCGCAAACGTACCGGTGGGGCCCTGCTCGGCGACCGCATCCGCATGAACGCCATCGAGCACGAGAATATCTACATGCGCTCGCTGGCAACGCGTGACACGGGCTCCGAGCTTTCTGCCGCCCTGCCCGAAGTCCTGGCCGCCTGCAAGCTGGCCGGCTTCGACCTGGTGATCGTCGAAACGTCCGGGATCGGTCAGGGCAACGCGGCAATCGTGCCGCTGGTCGATGCCTCGCTCTATGTGATGACGCCCGAGTTCGGTGCCGCGTCACAGCTCGAGAAGATCGACATGCTCGATTTCGCCGATTTCGTGGCCATCAACAAGTTCGACCGCAAGGGCGCCGACGATGCTCTGCGCGACGTGCGCAAGCAGTATCAGCGCAACCGCGAGGCCTTCGCTCAGCCGACCGAGGAAATGCCGGTCTTCGGCACCATGGCTGCGCGCTTCAACGACGACGGCGTCAGCGCGCTGTATCAGGCGATGTTGCCGCGCCTGCGCGAACTCGGTCTGCCCCTCAAGAAGGGCCGGCTGCCGCTGGTGTCTGTTCGGCAATCCTCCAACCAGCGCGCGATCGTGCCGGCGCAGCGCGTGCGCTACCTGGCCGAGATCGCCGACAGCGTACGTGCTTACCACGCGCATACCGCCGAGCAGGCCGAGGTGGCGCGCGAACGGCAGTCGCTGCGTACCGCCAAGAACCTGTTTCAAGCCTGCGGCAAGCCGGCCGGCAGCGACTTCGACGAGTTGATCGCATGGAAGGACGGGCAACTCGATGCGCGCGCCCGCAAGCTTCTCGACATGTGGCCGAAAACCGTCGATCTGTACGCCCAGGACGAGTACGTCGTCAAGATCCGCGACAAGGAGAAACGCACTCGCCTGACCAGCACCTCGCTCTCCGGGTCGCGCATCCGCAAGGTGTCGCTGCCGACCTACAAGGACGACGGTGAAGTGCTGCGTTTCCTGATGCGCGAGAACGTGCCTGGCTCCTTCCCCTTTACCGCCGGCGTTTTCGCCTTCAAGCGCGAGAACGAGGATCCGACGCGCATGTTCGCCGGCGAAGGCGACGCGTTTCGTACCAATCGCCGCTTCAAACGCGTTTCCGAGGGCATGCCTGCCAAGCGCCTGTCGACCGCTTTCGACTCGGTCACGCTCTACGGCTGCGATCCGGACGCCCGGCCGGACATCTACGGCAAGGTCGGCAACTCGGGCGTCTCGATCGCCACGCT
Organism: Candidatus Accumulibacter adiacens; assembly: GCA_000987445.1. GTDB lineage: Bacteria > Pseudomonadota > Gammaproteobacteria > Burkholderiales > Rhodocyclaceae > Accumulibacter > Accumulibacter adiacens. Next base: position 1,290 of record LBIU01000312.1, read on the forward strand.
CGACGACATGAAAGTGCTCTTCGACGGTTTCGATCTGTGTGCGCCGACGACTTCCGTGTCGCTGACCATCAACGGCCCGGCGCCGATCATTCTGTCGATGTTCTTCAACACCGCGATCGACCAGCAGATCGCCAAGTTCAACAGCGAGAACGGTCGCCAGCCGACGGAAGACGAGATCGACAAGATCCGCGAATGGGTGTTGGCCAACCTGCGTGGAACCGTCCAGGCCGACATTCTGAAGGAAGATCAGGGCCAGAATACCTGCATCTTTTCGACCGAATTCGCGCTCAAGATGATGGGCGACATCCAGGAGTTCTTCGTCCATCACAACATCCGCAATTTCTACTCGGTGTCGATTTCCGGCTATCACATTGCCGAAGCGGGCGCCAACCCGATTTCGCAGCTGGCCTTCACCCTGGCCAACGGCTTTACCTATGCCGAAGCCTATCTGGCGCGCGGCATGCATATCGACGATTTCGCACCGAACCTGTCCTTCTTCTTCAGCAACGGCATGGACCCGGAGTATACGGTGATCGGTCGCGTCGCCCGTCGCATCTGGGCGGTGGCGATGAAGAACAAGTACGGCGCCAGCGAGCGCAGCCAAAAGCTCAAATACCACATCCAGACTTCGGGCCGTTCGCTGCACGCGCAGGAGATGTCCTTCAACGACATCCGCACGACGCTGCAGGCCTTGATCGCCATTTACGACAACTGCAACTCACTGCACACCAACGCCTACGACGAAGCGATCACCACCCCGACCGAGGAGTCGGTTCGCCGTGCCATGGCCATCCAATTGGTGATCAACCGCGAGTGGGGTCTGGCAATGAACGAGAACCCCAACCAGGGCTCGTTCATCATCGACGAGCTGACCGATCTGGTCGAGGAAGCAGTGCTCAAGGAGTTCGAAGCCATTGCCTCGCGCGGTGGTGTTCTCGGGGCCATGGAAACCGGCTATCAGCGTGGCAAGATCCAGGAAGAGTCCTTGCATTACGAGCACAAGAAGCACGATGGTTCCTTCCCGATCGTCGGCGTCAATACCTTCCGCAACCCGAAGGGCGATGCCCAGATCGAGATCGAGCTGGCGCGTTCGAGTGAGGAAGAGAAGCAGTCGCAGCTCAATCGCCTGCGCGACTTCCAGGCGCGCAACGCTGCGGCGTCAGGTGCGATGCTCGAACGCCTGCAGCAGACGGTCATCGAAGACGGCAACGTTTTCGCGGTGCTGATCGACGCCGTGCGCGTTTGCTCCCTGGGACAGATTACCCATGCGCTTTACGACGTCGGCGGCCAGTATCGTCGTAGCATGTAGCCTGCAAGCTCGGCTTGGCGGGCGGTGGGCTGTCAGCGCGCCCGTCGGTGCCTTTTGCGTGCGTGGCGCAGCGCCAGAAAAAAGAGCGTAGCCGGGAGGTAGTCACTGCCGGCATACGGTTTGTTGGCCAATAGCAAGGAGGGGATGGAGCATGTCGGATATTTACCAGCGGATCTACCAGAGCAAGAAGATGACGGCAGCAGACGCCATGAGGCTGGTCGAAGATGGCGATCTGATCAGCGTGCCAACCGGCGTCGGCGAACCGCCGACCCTGTTGACCGCGCTGTCCGAGCAACGGCAGCATTTTCACGGGGTGACCGTGGCGCAGATTCTGCCGCTGCGCAAATATGCCTACTTCGACCCGGAGACGGTCGACAACGTCCGCCATCTCGCTTTTTTCTATGGCGGTGCGAGTCGTCCCGGCGGGCAGGAAGGCTGGATCGACTATCTTCCGAGCTATTTCTCCGAAATGCCGTCGCTGATCAGGAACCGGCAGATTCGTGTCGACGTGGTGTTCACCATGGCCTCGCCAATGGACGAGCACGGTTACTTTTCGATCAGCCTGGCCACCGACTACACCATGGCGGCGATCAGCACGGCCCGGGTGGTGATCCTCGAGGTCAATCCCAATGTGCCGTTTACCAACGGTAACTGTCATGTACATGTCTCGCAGATCGCCGGCCTGATCGAGAGCGAGGATCCGGTGCTCGAAGTGGGCCTGCCGCAGATCGGCAAAGTACAGGAGGCGATCGGCGAATACGTCACCGACATCATCGAGGACGGGTCGACGCTGCAGATCGGCTACGGCGCCATTCCCGATGCCGTGGTCATGCAATTGGTGAACAAGCACGACCTGGGAATCCACACCGAGATGATCGGTGACGGCATTCTCAAGCTGCTCGAATGCGGGGCGGTCACCAATCGCAAGAAGTCCTACCTGCCGGGCAAGATGGTCGCCACCTTTGCGCTTGGTTCGAAGCAACTCTACAAGTTCATGCATCGCAACCCGATGCTCGAGATGCATCCGGTCGACTACACCAACGATCCGTTTCTGGCGGCGCGCAACGACAAGCTGGTGACCATCAACGCGACGCTGCAGGTCGATCTGATCGGGCAGTGCTGTTCGGAGAGTTTCGGCCCGCAGTCCTACTCGGGCACCGGGGGGCAGGTGGACTTCGTGCGTGCCGCCAATCGCTCACGCGACGGCAAGTCCTTCATCGTCCTGCCGGCCACGGCCAAGGGCGACAGCATCTCGCGCATCGTGCCGACCCTGACCCCCGGCGCGCACGTCACGACCAGCAAGAACGATGTCAACTACGTGGTCACCGAATATGGGCTGGCGCAGTTGCGCGGCAAGAGCGCCAAGCAAAGGGCTCAGGCGCTGATCGGCATCGCCCACCCTGATTTTCGCGGCGAACTCACGGAAGCGGCGCGCAAGTTGAAGTTGCTGTAGCGCCGCCACCAGCCCACCAGCGACTCTCCACCAGGCATCCCTGCGCAGCGGCCGTTGGTCGAGGCTGCTGCCGGGGGCGTCATTCGCTGCTTGCGTGTGCATGTCGCGCGTTTGGCGACGCTTGCGGCGCTGTGTCGCGAAAACTCAGCGTCGTTCGTACACCAGTTCGACTTTACGCATGCTCTGACGACAGGCCTCGCTGTCGCAGGCGTGCTTGCTGCTCTGCTCGCTGCCGAGCGGCAGGCGCCGCAGTTGGTTCTTGGCCACCCCGAGCGAGCGCAGCTTGTCGTTCACCGCTTCGATGCGCTTGTCCGCAACCGCCAGGTTGTAGGCCGCACTGCCGAGATTGTCGGTGTGCCCGACGAGGGTCACCACCAGTTGCGAATCATTCTTGAGGTGCAGGGCATTCTGGCGCAGGATCTCGACGCCCTCGTGGCTGATCCTCGCTTCGCCGAAGCCGAAATAGACGGTTCTCTTCTCCGGCGCGTCGGCGAAAGGCGTGTTGGGGACTGCGGGTGTCGCCGCTAGGGGCTCGTGAGTCCTGGCCGTCTGTTCGGACGGCTCAGGCGCTGGCTGGTCGAGGGTGCCGCAGGCGCTGAGCAGTACGGCGCCGGCCAGCCAGAGGTGGCGAAGATGAAGGCGGAGGCGAAGGTAGGAAGGCATTAGCGATGCACCTGCAGGTCGAGACACGGCCCCCAATGCGGGAAGCGACGCCCAAGTCGGGAGATGACTCCTCAGGCGCGAGTCGACCAGTGTAACAATGATTCTCGTTCGATAGTTGTATGGCCGCGCGTTCAGCGATCTAGC
>LBIU01000313.1 GCA_000987445.1 Candidatus Accumulibacter adiacens
GCGCCGTGCGCCTTGAGAAAGTAGGCGGCCATCATCGGCGTCAGCAGACGCGCGACGAGCAGCGAGGCAAGCACCGAAACCGCCGCGGTGATGCCGAATTGCTTGAAGAATTTTCCCGGCACGCCGCCCATGAAAGCGGTCGGCAGGAAGACAGCGACCAGGGTGAAGGTGGTGGCGATCACCGCCAGGCCGATCTCGTCGGCGGCCTCGGTGGCGGCCTCGATCGGTGTCTTGCCCATGCGCAGATGGCGGACGATGTTCTCGATTTCGACGATCGCGTCGTCGACCAGGATGCCGACGACCAGGGCCAGCGCCAGCAGGGTCAGCGTATTGAGGCTGAAGTCGAAGAAGTACATGGCGGCGAAGGTGGGGATGATCGACAGCGGCAGCGCTGCCGCCGAGACCAGCGTCGCGCGCCAGTCGCGCAGGAACCACCAGACCACCAGGATGGCCAGGAAGGCCCCTTCGTAGAGCAATTCCATCGAGCCGTCGAAGTTGTCCTGTACCGGGGCGACGGTGTTGAAGGCCTCCTCTATCTGCACCTGCGGGTGTCTCGCCTGTAGCTTGACCACCGCTTGCCGTACGCCTTCGGCGACGGCGACTTCGCTGGCGCCCCTGATGCGCGTGACTTCGAAGCTGACCACCGGCTGGCCGCCGAGCAGGGTGATGCTGCTGCGCTCGGCGACGCCGTCGCGGACCTCGGCCACGTCGCCGAGGCGGACGCTGCGCCCGCCAGCGAGCGGAAGCTCGAGCGCCGCGATGTCGGCGACGGTGGCCACTGCCGCCAAAGTGCGCACCGACTGGATGCCGCTGCCGATGTCGCCGCGGCCGCCGGAGGCGTCCTGCTGCACCTGCCGCAGCAGGCTCGAGACGTCGCCGGCGGTGATCCCCAGTGCGGCCAGGCGAGCGGTGTCCAGGTCCACCTGCACTTCGCGGTCGACGCCACCGACCCGGGCGACCTTGCCGACCCCCTTTACTGCCAGCATCGCCTTGGCGACGTCGTTGTCGACGAACCACGACAGCGCCTCTTCGTCGAGTCGCTCGGAACGCACCGCGTAGGTGAGGATGGCGCTGCCCGAGGTGGTGACCTTGGCGACCACCGGGTCGCGCATCGCTGCCGGCAGGTCGGCGCGCACGGTGTCGATCGCGTTGCGCACTTCGTTGAGCGCCACTTCGGCGTTCTTGTCGATGTTGAAAGCAACCTTGATCGACGCCGAGCCGTCGGTGAGCGTGCTGGTGATGTGTTCGATACCGCCGAGCGAGGCCACCTGATCCTCGATCTTGCGCGCCACCTCGGTTTCCATCTGCGCCGGCGCGACGCCTTCGTAGGTGGCGGCGATGGTGATCGTCGGCAGTTCGATATCGGGGAAGTTCTGGATGCCCAGTGAGCGGAAGCTGCTGATACCGAGGAAGGTCAACAGGCCGAACAGGAGCACTGCCGGCACCGGGTTGCGGATCGACCAGGCGGAGAAGTTCATTTCGCCGCCTCTGCCGGCGCGGCGGTTTGCGCTGCCGCGTCCACCGGCGCGCTCGGTGCCGCTTCCACGCGCACCGTATCGCCGTCGTTGAGGAAGGCGCCACCACTGGCGACGATGCGTGCGTCGCTCGGCAGCGGGTTGAGGATTTCGACCTGGCCGTCCTGGCGGCGGCCGGTGTCGACCTTGATCTGGCGTACGACGTTCTGTGCGTCGACCTGGAAAACGTAGCTGTGACCGTCGCGCAGGATCACCGCTGACGACGGCAGCGCGCGTGCCGTCGCGCTGCCGATCAAGATCTCGCCGCTGACAAACATGCCGGCACGGGCAGCACTGTCGGCCGGCAGGTCGATGTAGACCAGCGCCTTGCGGGTGGCGGGGTCGAGCGTCGGTGCCAGCATGCGCAGGCTGCCCGCGAGCTGCGAACCATCGGCCAGACGCAGTTGGGCCGTTTGCCCGGGTGCAAGTCGTGCCAGTTGCTCGGCCGACACTTCGGCACGCCACTCGAGCCGATTGCCGCGCAGCATGCGAAAGAGCTCGTTGCCGGCTTGTACGACGCTGCCCAGTGTCGCGCTGCGGCTGCTGATCACGCCGTCGTCAGGAGCCACGATGCGCGTCTGATCGAGCCGGACGCGTTCGCTCCTGAGCGCTGCCGCGGCGGCGGCGACGGACGCTTTCGCGCTTTCTTCGGCGCTCAGGTACTGGTTGATCTGCTGCTCCGACATTGCGCCGCTGCCCTTGACCCGGCGCGCGCGATCGCCGTTGGCCTTGGCTTCGGCGACGCTGGCCCTGGCCTTGGCGAGGTTCGCCTCCTGCTGGGCGAGGCTGGCTTCGACGCTGGCGCGCGAGAGTTCGGCGAGCAATTGGCCACGGCGGACGACGCTGCCCACGTCCTCCGCGACCTTGACCACGCGCAGGCCACTGGTCTCGGCGGCGATGACTGCTTCCTGCCAGGGAAAAATGCCGCCACTGACACTGAGCCGTTGCGACCAGGTCGCCTGTTGCGGCTGTAGGGTGCTCACCGCCAGCGCGGCACCTCTTGCAGCTGGCGCCGTGGTGGCGGCCTTGGCTTCGCCACGCGCAGTGCTGGTGGCGTGGTCGGAGGCGAAATACAAGGCAGCGACGGCGCCGCCGAGCACGAGCACTGTGGCGCTCAGGAGCTTGGCCAGGCGAATGCCGGGGGCCGAAGAGGAAGGCGAGGAGGAAGGCGAGGAGGA
>LBIU01000314.1 GCA_000987445.1 Candidatus Accumulibacter adiacens
TCCAGCGCCGGCCGCCAGCATTTCGCGAGGCGATTGAAGCCGCGTACGGTCGGATGCAGTTCATTGGCCCAATCGTCTTCCGGCTTCAGGGTATGGCGCCCGTCCACCAGTTGCAGCGTCGGGGCCTTCGCCTGCGCCTCTTCGAGGCACATCCAGAACTGATCAATCAGCAGCTTGACGACCTCCTGCTGCAGCGCACGATCGACCTTGGCTTCATCCATCGGAAACTGCAGCCACTGTCCGAGACCGAGGAAGCCCTTGCCGTTTGGTGGGGGATAGTCGTAGCTGTGCACAAAGACCGGCGTGCCGGGGATCTTCTCCTCGACAAGAGCGACGACGCTGAGCAGGGCGTTGATGACGGTGTTGAACAGGCGCTTGGGCTGCCCGGTGCGCAGGCAGGCGACGGCAGAGGTGGCGCCGGAACAGTCTTCGAGGAGCAGTTTCGCGAGATCATCCCGGCCGGCGAAGTCGTTGCCACCACCGGACAGAAGGACGGCCTTGATGGTCCTGCCATAGCCCTTCTTGCGATCGAGGTCGCGTTCGATCTGCGCGCGAATGGGGCCGGATGGGTACTCGACGGCTTCGGCGCCGCTATGGCCACGTACCAGAATGATGTGGCGCTTCTTGCGGTTCAGGCGCTTGTGCAGCGCGTTGAGAAGATTGTTCTTGGGATACCAGAACCACGAATCACCAATGGCCAGGACGGTCGGAAACAGGCCGTCCCTGGTCAGGATTGATTCGTCCCATACGGGCTTGTTGATCATTTCACCTCCTCCAGTGGATTGTTTTAACTTATCTTGCTTGCCTTGCGGATGTGGCATGGTATGGCCAGCAGATAATCGCATAACGTACCAACGATCTGCAATGGTCGCGTTTCAGCGTCGCAACTGGTGCGGGCTGGGACGGCGGGCGTGGGTCCTTGCCGCCTGGCGCAGGAACTCTTCGGCAGGCGCCGAAGTCGGAGAGCAGGGTTACAGGACGAGAACACCCTGGAACAGGCGCGTTTTTTCTTATTTCCTTCTCGCAGTGCAGGAGCGGCCCAACAAGGAGTAAGCGGAATGCATATGACGACGACTACCAACACCCCTTACTCACCGCCTGCCATTGCTCTGCACTGGCTGATGGCCTTCCTGCTGATCGGCTTGTTCAGCCTCGGCCTCTACATGCACGAACTGCCGCTGTCACCGGACAAGCTCAAGCTCTACTCGTGGCACAAATGGGCGGGGGTGACGGCGTTCATCCTGGTCCTGCTGCGCCTGCTGTGGCGCCTCGGTCATCGGCCGCCGCCGCTGCCGGCAGCGATGCCTGGCTGGCAGAAGGCCGCGTCGCACGGCATGCACCATCTGCTCTACGTCCTGATGGTCGCCATCCCGCTCAGCGGCTGGCTGATGAGTTCGGCCAAGGGCTTCCAGACGGTCTACTTCGGCGTGCTGCCGCTGCCCGACCTGCTCGGCAAGGACAAGGAACTCGGCGAGTTGCTGCAGACGGTGCACAAGATCCTCAACCTTAGCCTGGCGGCACTGGTCGTCGCGCATGTCGGCGCCGCTCTGAAGCATCATCTCGTCGACCGCGACGATGTTCTGTCGCGCATGCTGCCTTTCCGCAAGCTCAGGCAGAAAAATAGCCTGGCTCGCACGCCAACGCCCACGCAATCCCGGACGCCAAGCCGGTGATCGGCAGGCATCGGTTCCCCCAGCGTTCGCCGTACCCATGGAGAAAACATGAACATCCGTCGCCTTATTCTGTCCGCCCTGCTCGTTGCCAGTGGCGCCACGCATGCGCTTGAGTTTACGCAGTTCCAGGCAGACAAGAGCACGCTGCAGTTTGTTTCCAAACAAATGGGCGTACCCGTCGATGGCCGTTTCAAGAAGTTCTCCGCGGCGCTGGCCTTCGACCCGGCCAAACCGGCGGCGGCGACCGCCAGACTGGAACTTGATCTGGCCAGTGTCGATGCCGGCTCAGCGGACGCCGACGGCGAGGTGGTCGGCAAGCCCTGGTTCAACGTCAAGCTGTTTCCCACCGCCACTTTCGTTTCGACGGCGATCCGCCCACTCGGCGGCGACAAATTCGAACTCGCCGGCAAGCTGACCATCAAGGGCAAGACGCAGGATGTCAGCGCGCCTTTCAGCTTTCGCCAGGAGGGTGGCAAGGGTGGAAATGCTGTCTTCGACGGTGCCTTCGTCCTCAAGCGCCTCGACTTCGGCGTTGGTGATGGCATCTGGTCCGACGTCAGCGCCGTCGCCAACGAAGTGCAGATCAAGTTTCATATCGTCGTTGCACCGACAGCGGCCGGAAAGTAAGCAGTTGCAGGCAGGCAGTTCGGAATCGCCAGCACAATCCCCATCAATTCCACCACAAGGAGAGTTCGCATGAACACGCAAGCCGCCTCGGTCAAAGCTTTTGGCCTTTTCACCCTCGCCGGTCTTTTTGCCGCCCCGGTAGTCGCTGCGCCCGAAACATTTGTCGTCGACCCGAACCACACCTACCCGCGTTTCGAGTACAGCCATTTTGGTTACTCCAACCAGATCCAGCGCTTCAACAAGACCTCCGGGACCATCGTTGTCGATCGTGCGGCCAAGACCGGCTCGGTGGACATCAGCATTGATGCCAAGTCGGTGGATACCGGTTACGCCTTGTTCAACGAGCATATCCAGGGCGAAGACTATTTTGATACCGCAAAGTATCCGACCATCACCTACAAATCCACGGCCGTCAGATTCGAAGGCGACAAGCCGGTGGCGGTCGAAGGTCTGCTGACCGTCAAGGGGGTGAGCAAGCCGGTCACCCTGACCGTCACCTCCTTTCACGCCATGCCACACCCGATGCTCAAGAAGGACGCCATCGGTGCGAACGCCGTCGCCAAGATCAAGCGCTCGGAGTTCAATGCCGGCAAGAACGCACCCCACGTCAGTGACGAGGTGACGCTTAGCATCGCCGTCGAGGCCGTGAAGCAGTAGACTGGCGGCCGTAGGGGGTCTGCGGGCCCCGTTCTGTATCGCCGTATTGGCGACCGACAACGAGATACTGGAGACTGCCATGAGTGATAACAAGCCCACCATCGCCCAACAGGCGCCTTACGCGGTCGATGTCGAGGCCGACAAGACCTACTGGTGGTGCGCCTGCGGCAAGAGCAAGCAGCAGCCGTTCTGTGACGGCAGTCACAAGGGTGGCCCCTTCTTGCCGCAAGAGTACAAGGCTGAAGCGGCCACGAAGCTCTACTTCTGTGGCTGCAAGCACAGCGAGAACAAGCCGCTGTGCGACGGAAGCCACAAGAAATTGTAGAAACGAAGAAGACGACGAAAAAGAAGAAACGCTGCTTCAAGTAGCGACAGCTTGCAGCCGATTCGTCAGCGACCGCCCGAACCTCTGGAGGAGAGAGAATGACCACAAGCCTGAACAGCGAAGCGCTCGCCCAACTATTCTGCGAAGCGCGAACGCACAACGCCTTCGCCCCCGAGCCGGTTCCCGAGGCGACTTTGCGTCACCTGTACAGCCTGATGAAATGGGGCCCGACGTCGATGAACTGCCAGCCCGCGCGACTGGTGTTCGTGACCAGCGCCGAGGGCAAGGCGCGGCTGGCGCCGGCGCTGTCGCCTGGCAACCTGGACAAGACGCTGGCTGCCCCGGCGACCGTCATCATCGCCACCGACACACGCTTCTACGAACATCTGCCGGCGATGTTTCCCGCCTATGACGCCCAGCCGATGTTTGCCGGCAACGCGGAACTGGCTGCCAGTACTGCGGCACGCAACGGCACCCTGCAAGGCGCCTACCTGATTCTCGCCGCGCGCGCCCTCGGTCTGGACTGCGGGCCGATGTCCGGTTTCGACGCCGGCAAGCTCAACGCAGAGTTCTTCCCGGACGGGCGTTACCAGGCCAATTTTCTGTGCAATCTTGGCGTCGGCGATGGCGCGGCGCTGCATCCGCGGGGGCCACGCCTGAGTTTCGAGGAAGCCTGCGCGATTGCCTGAGGGGGCGTGATGACAGGGTGGGTGTTTCGCCCGATGATCGAGTAGGGGACGGAGCGACTACCGTCAAAGGGGTACTCGAAGCGCCACCACTTGCCGCTATCCGATTTGCCGCCTACGCGCTTCACAAGCAGGGACAAACCGCGCCCGCCACCCGGTTCGCGGGGCTTTTCGGTTGGTTTTTTCCGTGCGAATTGTGGTGTCTGAAAGAAGCATTGACGGTAACGCTATCGGCCGCCTGGCCAGTGACCGTCGGATCGCAGCAAACCATCCTGGATGATGGTCGCACCAGAACCCGTTCAATGCCTTGGGTTCAATGGGATTCATGGACTTCTGCGGCCGCTGGCGGACCTTGTTCTGTCCCCTCGACAGGAATCGAACCTGTATCCCACGCTTAGGAGGCGCGTGCACTATCCATTGTGCTACGAGGAGAGGGGCGGCTATTGTAGCCGCTGCCTTTGATTTCGCCAATTCGAGCGCGGGCGTGTTCGCCGATGTGCGTCGTGGTCAGCGACCTCGGGGTGCCGCCGCTTGCCCGGTTTGGACCTTCGCGAGCCCGCATCGGAGTAAAATCGCGCCCTCTTGCCACTCTGCTGCCACGCTCATCGAGCCGTCGACTCGTGGAATTCTCGGCCCCGGTCGGCGCCCACCTTTGCTCGCAGCATCACCCCACAGGAAACCTACCCGCTCTCATGCCGCATCTGATTCTCTCCGACGCTTCGCTCGCTTTCGGCCATGTGCCGCTTCTCGACCACGCCGAATTCCAGCTCGACCCTGGCGAACGGGTGGCGCTGATCGGCCGTAATGGTACCGGCAAGTCTTCGCTGCTCTGCGCGCTGGCCGGCACGGGGGGGCTCGACGACGGGACGGTGTGGCGACAGCCTGGACTGCGCATTGGCTATGTCCCACAGGAGCCGCCCTTCGACCCGGCGTTGACGGTTTTCGAGGCGGTCGTCGCCGGCATGGGTGATCTGTCGGCGCTGCTGGCCGAGTACCACGCGGTATCGCATGCGCTTGGCGAGGCCGATGCCGACCACGAAAAGCTCCTCGATCGCATGCAGTTCCTGCAGACGGAGCTTGAAACGCGCGACGCCTGGTCTTTCGAAGCTCAGGCCGAGCGGGTCATCCAGCGTTTTTCACTGGACGCCGACGCGCTGGTGGGAACGCTTTCCGGTGGCCAGAAGAAGCGGCTGGCGCTGGCGCAGGCGCTGGCGGTGTCGCCGGAACTCTTGCTGCTCGACGAGCCGACCAACCACCTCGATATCGGCGCCATCGAGTGGCTGGAGGAAATGTTGGTGTCGTCGGGGGTGACGCTGGCCTTCATCACTCACGACCGGCGTTTTCTCGAGCGCGTGGCGACACGCATCGTCGAGCTCGACCGTGGTCGTCTGCTTTCCTGCCCGGGCAGCTTCAGCGAGTACCAGTCGCGCAAGGAGATGATGCTGCACGACGAGGCGGTGAACAATGCCCGCTCGGACAAGTTCCTGGCCCAGGAGGAAGTCTGGATTCGCCAGGGCATCAAGGCGCGACGGACGCGCAACGAGGGGCGCGTCCTGCGCCTCGAGCAGTTGCGCCGCGAGCGGGCGGCGCGACGCGAGCGTCAGGGAAAGGTCGAGTTGGCGCTCGATGCGGGCGTCAAGAGCGGCAAGCTGGTGGCGGCGCTCGAACATGTCAGCAAGAGCTACGGCGAGAAGACGGTGGTACGCGATTTCTCATGTCGCTTGCAGCGCGGCGACAAGATCGGCGTCATCGGCCCGAACGGCGCCGGCAAGACGACTTTGTTGCGCCTGATTCTCGGCGAGTTGGCGCCTGATCAGGGCAAGGTGTATCTCGGCACCAAGGTGGAGGTGGCGTACTTCGACCAGTTTCGCAGTGCCCTCGACGAAGAGGCGACGCTGATTGACGTCATCTCGCCCGGCTCCGACTTCATCGAGATCGGCAACCAGAGGAAGCATGTGATCAGCTACCTCGGTGATTTCCTGTTTGCGCCGCAGCGCGCGCGTTCGCTGGTCAGTTCGCTGTCCGGCGGCGAGCGCAACCGGCTGTTGCTGGCGCGGCTGTTTGCGCGGCCGGCGAACGTGCTGGTGCTCGACGAGCCGACCAACGATCTCGATATCGAGACGCTCGAACTGCTCGAGGAGTTGCTGCAGGAATACACCGGCACGCTGTTTCTGGTCAGCCACGACCGGGCCTTCATCGACAACGTGGTGACCCAGACCATCGCTTCGGAAGGCGACGGAGCGTGGCGCGAGTATGCCGGTGGCTATCAGGACTGGGCCGACTATCAGGCGGCGCGGCGACGTGACGAGGCGCTGGCGGCGAGCAGCAGCAAGCGCAGCGACGCGCGGGCGGTTGCGACCGAGGCCACAGTGAACGCCAAGGCGGCTGCTCGAAAACCGGGCGTTGGCAAGCTCTCCTGGAAGGAAGCGCGCGAGCTGGCGGAGTTGCCGCAGCGGATCAGCGCGCTGGAGAGCGAACAGAAAGCGATCGGCGAGCGTCTGGCCGATGCCGAGCTGTACCAATCGCAACCCGAGGAAGCACAGCGCCTGGCGGCACGGCTGAGTGAAATCGACGATCAGCTGGTGCAGCTGCTCGAACGCTGGGAGGCGCTCGAGGGCTAGCATCGCCCGATGAATCGGGTTGCTACAAGAATAGCGACTCGCCGGCCTCTGTAGGAGCCCGGTTTGCCGAGCGATAAGCGCGGTCCGTTCGCTCCGCGGCAGGTTGGCCCATTGGCTATTGCCGGCCCGCCTTCTTCAGCGCCTCGCGAATTTTCGGCAGCGCCGCCTGCGCCGCTTTTTCGCCTTCGAGGATGGCGTCGTGGCGAGCCTGGAACTCGGTCGAGCCGACGGCGCCGACCTGCGGGCGAATCACCACATCCGCCTCCTTGAGCTCATAGCGGGCAAGGCTCTGGCCCATGATGGTGAAGGTCTGCATGAGAATGTCGAAGGTGCTGCTTACCGGCTGGGTGCTGGGGCGGGCCGAAATGTCGACGGCGATGACCACGTCGGCGCCCATTTCGCGTGCCGCGCGCACCGGAATCAGGCTGCTCAGCCCGCCATCGACATATTCCCGGCCGTTGATGCGTACCGGCTGGAAGACGCCCGGGACGGTCGCCGAAGCACGCACCGCCATGCCCGTGTTGCCGGTGCGAAAGACGACGCTGTCGCCGTTGCGCAAATCGGTGGCCACGGCCCCGAAAGGCTTGGTCAGGGCTTCCAGGGGGCGTTGGCCAACGGCTTCGTTGACGAACTTCTGCAGGGATTCTCCCTTGAGCAGGCCGCGGTCGGGCAGCGACCAGTCGCTGATTTTCGTTTCGTCGAGCCGGTGCGCAAGCTTCTGCAGCTCGAAGCCGCTATTGCCGGCGGCGTAGAGGGCACCGACCACCGCGCCGGCACTGCTGCCGACGATGATGTCGGCAACAATGCCCTGGCTCTCCAGAGCCTTGATCACGCCAACGTGGGCAAAGCCGCGCGCCGCGCCACCGCCGAGGGCCAGGGCAAGCCTGACCGGTTTGCCGCCCTGAGTCGCAGTGGCGCCAGGCAGGGGGGTCTTGCTCGCGCAGCCGCTGGCGGCTGCCAGGGTGGCGAGGGCGGCAATGAGCAACAAGTGACGCATGGGGTTCCTTTCGTCGGATTAACGCTGGCGCAATTTGCTCGTAGCGAGTCTTGTCGGGGGAGATCGACGCCAGACCTGCCGGTTGCCCTTGCTCACCCCCCTGGTCTGGCCAGCGCGAACGGCAATGGTACGACTTCGGGGCGAAGGTGGCCATCGGCTTGTCGTGGCGATCTTCGCCGAACATGCCCCGGTTGGCGATTGCGCCAGCTGCCTTGCGCGCGAGCACTGCCGGAGGCACCGAGACGCCGGTCGTGCACGGGTGTCGGGATTTCTTACACACCATTTGTCGTCCGGCTCTCCTCGTGGGGGAGGCCGCGGCCTCGTGGCCAGGGGGAGGCCAGCAAGCGCGGACGCCAAGCAGTCTAGCGCCTTGCCTGAGCTGACAAGATTCCGAGCCCAGGGACTACTGGCTCGGGTTTCACGACAGGTGTCGGATTTTTTACACCTTGTCTGTCTTGGCGCTCATCAAGCCGCTCATGATCCAGCGCGAGAAGCGCAAGCATCTAATTAGCTGGATTTATTTATCAATGTAACAGAAATGGTAATTGGTTTTTTTGAGCAACCACTTCGCGCAAAAGGTTACTTGGATCAGCAGGCTGTAGCCAGTTGCTGCCATGGGCATTCAATTCGACCATTTGTTGAGGGGAACTCGTCATGAAACCACTGAACAAGCTCACCGCTCTCGCCAAGGACGATCCCAACGAGCAGTGGAGCTGGTGGGAGGACTACAGGCAGTACCTGGTCAACACTCAGAGTGGCGACGGTAGTTGGCCGGGCGATTACGCCTGGCCGCCGGATCTGGCGACCGCCTGGAAGGTCATCATCCTCAATGCCACGCAGGTAGGGCCGGGTTCGAACCCGACTCCCGAGGCGGCTACGCTCTCTTTGCTGGGCTTGGCTCTGGTGGGATTGGCTGCGGGCCGGCGACGTAAGACGATGGCACGCTTGATCGGATAATAGGGTAGGGCGCCGCCCGGGTAGCCGAGTGACGCCTGCTCATCGCCACAGATGGACTACTCGGTAGCCGCTGTCGGCATGCTGCGCTCGAGCGCGGTGACCGGGATCTTGAGGGGTGCTGTTGTCCAGGCAAGACAGCCTATCGTTGGCCGATGCGCTAGCGAGAGCGCAGCCGCCGCCGCGCGCTCCGGTGCCATTCGGATTGGTTCAAGCGGACCTTTTCCTTGCTTCCTGCAGGCATTTGTTTACCATCGCCTATGGACGCGATCTCGCGGGGTCGTCGAGCCTTTCGAGTGTTCGTCGTCTTGGGATCGTTCGCGACACTCAGCGGTAGTGGATTTGCTGGCTGCTTGCGTGCTGCCAGGCCATTCCGATACCCAATACGCCTTCTGGCGACATCAAGCCGCCATGCGCAGGCGTGGCGCAATCTGTGGAGAAGAGAATTTATGGCCGTAGCGCCTGAAACCGCCAGCATGGCGCTGTTTTGTGATTTCGAGAACGTGGCTCTTGGCGTTCGCGATGCGAATTACGACAAGTTCGACATCAAGCCGGTACTGGAGAAGTTGTTGCTGAAGGGCAGCATCGTCGTCAAGAAGGCCTATTGCGACTGGGAGCGATACAAGGGCTTCAAGGCGGCGATGCATGAAGCGAATTTCGAGCTGATCGAAATACCGCACCTGCGTCAGTCGGGCAAGAACTCGGCCGACATCCGGCTGGTCGTCGATGCCCTCGACCTGTGCTACACCAAGTCGCATGTCGACACCTTCGTGATCATCAGCGGCGATTCGGATTTTTCGCCGCTGGTGTCCAAACTGCGCGAGAACGCCAAGTCGGTGATTGGGGTCGGCGTCAAGCAGTCGACTTCGGACCTCCTGATCGCCAACTGCGACGAGTTCATCTTCTATGACGATCTGGTGCGCGAGATCCAGCGCTCGGCGCGGCGCAATTCGAAAGAGGTGCAACCGGTAGCCAGGCGCTCGCCCGAGGAGGATGCGCAACGCAAGGAGGAACTCGAGGCGCGCCGCAGCAAGGCCATCGAACTGGCGGTGGCCACTTTCGACGCGCTGATCGGCGAGCGCGGCGACAGCAGCAAGATCTGGGCGTCGATGCTCAAGGAGGCGATAAAGCGGCGCAAGCCCGATTTCAACGAGTCGTACTACGGCTT
>LBIU01000315.1 GCA_000987445.1 Candidatus Accumulibacter adiacens
GACCGCTGCCGAGTATGCGCTGCTGAAGCGACGCAATGAGCTGCGCGACATCGTCATCCGGGTCGATGATTTTCCGCACGATCTGGGGCGTTCGCGGCAAGAAGCCGTGCTCCACAAAGCGGCCGCCTAGGGTGGAGAAAACCCCGGGCGAGGGGCGCGGCGGGTGCTCCCTGCCTTCGTCGCGGCCCGGTAGTGAACGTCAAGAAAGGAGAGGACATGGGATTCCAGCCGGTGTATGTCGTGGATGGCGCGCGAACGCCGTTTCTCAAGGGGCGCAATGCGCCCGGGCCGTTCGCGGCCGGCGATCTGGCGCTGCAGGCCGGGCGCGCGCTGCTGATTCGCCAGCGTTTCGCGCCGACCGACCTCGATGAAGTGATTCTCGGTTGCGCCAGCCCTTCCCCCGACGAGGTGAATATCGGCCGCGTCGTTGCCCTGCGCCTCGGTTGCGGCCACCGGGTACCGGGCTGGACGGTCATGCGCAACTGCGCCAGCGGCATGCAGGCCCTCGATTCGGCGATCGCCAATATCCAGAACGGACGCTCGCAACTGGTCCTGGCCGGTGGCGTCGATGCGCTTTCGCACGCGCCGCTGCTGTACTCGGAAGCGATGGTGCGCTGGTTCGCGCAGATGATGCAGGCCAGGACCGTCGCTCAGAAGGCCAGCGTGTTCGCCAGGCTGCGTCCGGCGCAACTACTGTCACCGGTGATCGGGCTGCTGAAAGGCTTGACCGACCCGAACATCGGTCTGCTGATGGGGCAGACTGCCGAGAATCTCGCCTGGCGCTTCGACATTTCGCGTCATGACATGGATCAGTTCAGCGTCGGCAGCCACCAGCGTGCCGTCGCCGCCGGTGCTGCCGGACACCTCGGCGAGATCGTTCCGCTGGTCGATGGCAAGGGCACCGTCTATGGCGAAGACGACGGTGTGCGCGCCGATTCGAACCTCAATAGTCTGAGCAAGCTGAAGCCGTTTTTCGATCGCCGCTATGGCCGCGTCACGCCGGGCAACAGCTCGCAGATCTCCGACGGTGCCGCCTGGCTGCTCCTCGCTTCACAGGCCGCCGTCGACCAGTGGCAGCTCGAGCCGCTCGGTCGCATCACCGACAGCCAGTGGGCGGCACTCGATCCGGCGCAAATGGGCCTGGGGCCGGTGCATGCGGCCACCCCGATCCTGCAGCGTAACGGACTGGAACTCGACGACATCGACCTCTGGGAAATCAATGAAGCTTTCGCTGCACAGGTGCTGGCCTGTCTCGCGGCCTGGGAGTCGGATGAGTACTGCCGTGAGCAGCTTGGCCTGCCGCAGGCGCTTGGTTCGCTCCCGCGGGCGCGCCTCAACGTTGATGGCGGCGCGGTGGCCGTCGGTCACCCGGTCGGCGCCTCGGGCGCACGCATCGTGCTGCACCTGCTGCACGCCATGCGCCAGGCCAAGGTCAGGCGCGGTCTCGCAGCGATCTGCATTGGTGGCGGCCAAGGCGGGGCCATGCTGGTCGAGACCGCTGCCTGACGGCAAGTAGCGGCAAACAGGAGAAGAACGCATGAACAAGGATGACAACAGCTATCGGAATTGGCAGTTGGAACTGGACGCCGGTGGTCTGGCCTGGGCGACTCTGGACAAGGCCGGGGAATCGACCAATTCACTTTCCAGTGCCGTGATGGATGAACTGGCGCTGATTCTCGATCGGCTCGACCACAGTCCGCCAAGAGGACTGATTTTCCGCTCCGGGAAGTCAGCCGGTTTCATTGCCGGGGCCGATATCCAGGAGTTTACGCAGCTCGACACGCCTGAAAAAGGCGTCGCCTTGGTCGAACGTGGCTGGCAGCTCTTCACCCGCCTGGCCGCGGTCACCTATCCGACGCTGGCTCTGGTACGCGGCCATTGCCTGGGCGGCGGCCTCGAACTGGCGCTGGCTTGTCGCTACCTGCTGGTGGTCGACGAGCCCGCCACACGACTCGGCTTGCCGGAGGTCATGCTGGGCATCGTCCCGGGCTGGGGCGGGATGCTGCGCCTGCCCGAGCGCATCGGTCCGCAGGCGGCACTGGACATGATGCTCACCGGCAAGTCGCTTGACGCCAAGCGTGCCAAACGCGTGGGTCTCGCTGATGACTGCGTGCCGGCACGTGTGATGGACAATGCGGCGGCAATGCTGGTCCTCGCCGATCAGCCCCGCCGCCGTCCGCCCTTGTGGCAACGCCTGCTCAACGGCGGCCCATTGCGGCCGCTGGTCGCCCGGGCGGCGCGCAAGCAGGTCGGCAAGCGCGCACGTATCGAGCACTATCCGGCGCCCTACGCGATCATCGACCTCTGGGAGAAGCACCAGGGCAACGCCCTGGCCGCCCCCGAACTGATCGACAGCCTCGTTCGTTCGCCGACCGCTCGCAACCTGGTACGCGTGTTCTTCATGCAGGAGCGGCTCAAGGGCTTCGGCAAAGCGAGCAGCTTCCAGGCGAAACGGGTGCACGTCGTCGGCGCCGGCGTGATGGGCGGCGACATTGCTGCCTGGTGCGCCCTGCGTGGGCTGACGGTTACCCTGCAGGA
>LBIU01000316.1 GCA_000987445.1 Candidatus Accumulibacter adiacens
CGCTCCATGTACTCGGACATGTCGAAGCGTATCAGCTCGTTACCCAGGCAGTAGGCCAGCTGCTTGGCGACTTCCGTCTTGCCGACGCCGGTAGGGCCCGAAAAAAGGAAGCTGCCGATGGGCTTGGCAGGGTTGCCAAGACCCGAACGAGCCATCTTGATGGCCCGGGCCAGTGCGTCGATGGCCGCATTTTGGCCGAAAACGATGGCCTTCAGATCGCGATCGAGGTTGCGCAGGCTGTTGCGGTCGTCCGAGGAGACGTGCGTCGAAGGGATGCGCGCGATCTTGGCAACGATTTCCTCGATGTCGACTTTGCCGATCATTTTTTTCTGCCGGGACTTGGGCAGAATCCGCTGCGCGGCTCCCGCCTCGTCAATGACGTCGATCGCCTTGTCCGGCAGGTGGCGGTCGGTAATGAAGCGCACCGACAGCTCGACCGCGGAACTCAGCGCGGCGGCCGAGTACTTGATGCCGTGGTGTGCTTCGAAGCGCGATTTCAGACCCTTGAGGATGTCTACCGCTTCGGCACTCGAGGGCTCATTGACATCGATTTTCTGAAAGCGCCGTGACAGCGCATGGTCTTTCTCGAAAATCCCGCGGTACTCGTTGTAGGTGGTGGCACCGATGCACTTCAGCTGCCCGGAAGACAGCGCCGGCTTGAGCAGGTTGGATGCATCAAGCGTGCCGCCCGAGGCCGAACCGGCCCCGATCAAGGTATGAATTTCGTCGATGAACAGGATCGCCTGGGGGTTCTCGCTGAGCTGCTTGAGAACCGCCTTCAGGCGTTGTTCGAAGTCGCCGCGGTACTTCGTGCCGGCGAGCAGCGAGCCCATGTCGAGGCAGTAGACGTTCGCCTTGCCGAGAATTTCGGGGATATCGCATTCGACGATTCGCCGCGCCAGCCCCTCGGCTATCGCCGTCTTTCCGACGCCGGCTTCGCCGACCAGCAGGGGGTTGTTCTTGCGCCGCCGGCAGAGGGTCTGGATGACCCGTTCGAGTTCCCTGTCGCGACCGATCAGCGGGTCGATCTTGCCCTGCAGCGCCAGGGCGTTGAGGTTGATGGTGTAGCTTTCGAGTGGCCCGGCAGCACTCTGCTGCTCGCCTTCAGGTTCGACTTCCGGTTCGCCACGCGGGGTGCTCTGGGGAATCCTGCTGATGCCGTGGGAGATGAAATTGACCACGTCGAGACGCGTCACACCCTGCTTTTGCAGGTAATAGACGGCGTGCGAATCTTTCTCGCCAAAGATCGCCACCAGAACGTTGGCCCCGTTGACCTCCTTGCGGCCCGACGACTGGACGTGCAGGATGGCGCGCTGAATGACGCGCTGGAAGCCGAGCGTCGGCTGCGTATCGATTTCGTCTTCGCCAGCGACGGTTGGCGTGTGTTCGCTGATGAATCGCGTCAGATCCTTGCGCAGTTGCTCGATGCTGGCGCCGCAGGCGCGCATCGCTTCGGCTGCCGACGGGTTGTCGAGCAGCGCCAGCAAGAGGTGCTCGACAGTGATGAATTCATGACGTTTCTGTCGCGCCTCGACGAAGGCCATGTGCAAACTTACTTCAAGTTCCTGCGCAATCATTCAGTTTTCCTCCATGACGCACGCCAGGGGATGCTGGTTGCTTCGTGCGAAGGCTGTGACCTGTTCAACTTTGGTGGCCGCGACGTCGCGCGGATAGATCCCACACACGCCCCGTCCATCGGTGTGAACTTTGAGCATGATTCGCGTCGCCTGTTCTCGATCCATCCCAAAAAACCGCTGCAGAACGACAATCACGAAATCCATTGGCGTGAAATCGTCGTTCAGCAACAGGACCTTGTAAAGCGGTGGTGGCTTGAGTTGTGTGCGCTGCGCTTGGAGTAGGGAGTTGTCCTGATGCTGTGTTGCCATGAGTGAATTCTAACCAGTCTTTCCGGATGCGCAATACCGCCCTCCGCCAATTCTCGGACCCGCCGGACGGCTTTGCAAGCGCCAGGCGATGAAAACGCTTGACGCGTCCGCCTGACTTGGCGTAAAAAGGTGCCATGTTTTTGTTCAAGGCCCTGTTTGGCTGGTCTCTGTTCCTGAGCGGTCGTCAGAACAGTGCTTGAATCAGAAGCATGCAAGTCGGGCTCCGCCCGGATTTAGTCTTTTTTCAAGGAAGTGGCAATATGGCAACTGGTACAGTTAAGTGGTTCAATGACGCCAAAGGTTTCGGCTTCATTACTCCGGATGATGGTAGTGAAGATCTCTTCGCCCATTTCTCCGCGATCACGATGGGTGGATTCAAGACCCTCAAAGAGGGCGAAAAGGTTTCTTTCGACGTGACGCAGGGCCCGAAGGGCAAGCAAGCATCGAATATCGCGCGCGCCTGATTTTTCAGGGTGTTGCAATAGGGACCCGCCTCCGGCGGGTTTTTTTTTGCGGTCCTTTCGGTTGTTTGCCTCGGTGTGCTCTGATGAGCGGCGTCAGTATGCCGTCCAGTGCCCTGACTTGCCGCCGATTTTTTCAAGAAGTCTGATGTTCTCGATGCGCATGCCGCGATCGACCGCCTTGCACATGTCGTAGATGGTCAACAAGCCGACGCTGGCGGCGCACAGGGCTTCCATCTCGACGCCGGTGCGACCCACACACTCCGCCCGTGTCAGACAATGCACCGTGTTGGCCTCGCTGTCGATCTCGAAATCGACGGAAACCTTGCTCAGCGCCAGCGGATGACAAAGGGGAATCAGCTCGGAGGTGCGCTTGGCGCCCTGGATGGCAGCAATTCGCGCGACAGCGAGCACATCGCCCTTCCTTGCGGATCCGGCAAGGATCAGCGCCAGGGTTTCGGGACGCATCACGATACTGCCGGCGGCTCTCGCCTGGCGGGCGGTCTCGGCCTTGTCGCCGACGTCGACCATCTGCGCCTGGCCTGCGGAATCGAAATGGGTGAGCGGACTGCTTGACATAGGGGTAGGGTAGAC
>LBIU01000032.1 GCA_000987445.1 Candidatus Accumulibacter adiacens
ACCCGCTTCAACGTCTCGAGGCCCTGATCAGGGGCTGCGTAGATGGCCAGCTTCGCGTCCTTGACGGTGACCACGTCATCGATCGGCTTCAGCTCACTCAGGAAGTTTTCAAACTTGAATGTCTCTCCCAGACCCGCCGCGAATACATAGCCGTCGCTCGTCGCCGGGGAAACTGCACTCTGGTAGAGGAAATAGGCCGAGGCGCCCTCGAACTCCCCCCGGGCGAGGTAGATCCCTTTTGACAGGTTGATGGAAATGGCGAGTTGGGAAAGCGTGGATACTCTATCCAGCAAGCGGTCCGGGACGAGTTGTTTGAAGGGCAAGTGCCCGCCGCTGAGTTGATCGGTGATCTTGTCGACCTTGAACTTGCTCGCGTCGCCCGCGGTCAGCTTTCTCAGCGCGACTTCGACGACGGTGTCGACATTGGCCGATCCAAGCTTGACCCGAGCGTCACCAACCAGGTTGGTCACCCGATCGCCGAATACGAAACTGCCCGCCAAGGCTGCAGTTTGCTCTGGCTCCTCGTCGTTGCCAGAGAGGTGAACCTCGCCGTGCAGCGCGTCGATCCTGAACGATGCCGACCCGAGGTCAAAGGTCCATCCGGGGCCGTTGAGTTCAATCTTCCCGCTGAAATCGAAAGCGCCGCCTGGCAGTGCGAGAGACACGTCGGCATGGTCAATGGTCAGCGAGTCCGGAAGGTTGCCGAACGCGGGCAGTGTCAGAGTCGGGGTTTTCTCTTGCAGCAGCGCCTCGAAGTTGAAGCTTTGCCCCGGCGGGATGCTGCCGATGAAACGCCAGCTTGCGCCGGTTTTTTGCGTTTTCAGCCTGACGTCGATGCCTGCAAGGGTAAGCGTTGCTCCGATTTCACCATTGACGTTGGCATCATCTGCATCGACATATACCGTGGCTTCCGACAAGGCGAGACCAGGGGCAATCTCCAACTTCGGCTCGCTCTTGATGCGACCCGCAAACGCGTATGAGTGGGCGTAAGCCACTGGCGTTCCGGCGCGACGCTGCGCCGTTGCCGTCAGTGCCAGGTAGTCGATGACGATGTTCGGGCCGAGCGACGGCACGCAGTCCGGGTATTCGTCGCGTAGAGCCGACAGCGGGATCGTTTCACCCTCCGCGAGCCGCGCATGGAGGGTGAAGGGGGCACGTGTCGTGGCCTTCAGGGCGACGGATTTCCCGAAGATCCTGAGTTTGCCAAAGAGCGTGACGTCGATCCGCTCCTGTCTGAACCGGCTCATTCGATCAATGAGAGGCGTATCGAGAGGGGTCAGCACTTCGATCCGCGCCGATACGCTCTCGATGGTCAACGTATCCCTGAACACCGGCCATTCGAGTCCCGGCATGCCGAGCATTACGGACGCGTTGGTGATCTTGATGCCGCCGTTCTCCTGCATCGAAATCGCGAGTGCGGCTGACATCAGTTCCAGCTTTTCGAGCGCTTCGATTGCAGGTTGAAGCACGCCCATTGATCCGACGAGATCATTGTTGCCCCCAATGTCTGCCAGGCTCGCGAAGTTTCCGATCGATGCGCCGGTGAACCGCCCCGCCAACACCAATTCGTTGCCTCCGAGTTCCTGCAAAGCGGTGACCGACAAGGCGGCTGGCAGATTCGCTCGTGGCAAATGCAGCGTCCCCGTATATGCCAACACCGGCACATAAGTGGGGTTGGCCGCCAACCATTCGTTTGATGTGGGTGAGTAGATTCGAAAGCAGATGTCCCGAAACTCCAATGCACTCGTTGCCTGACTGCTCAATGGAATCGCGCGGTTCAAGTGCGCCCGTAACGAGATGCCGGGCGAGGGCGTTTGTTGCGCGCCGGGGCTCCACAGATCGTCGAGCGCCATCAGCGGCGGCGCATCTCCGCGCGGAATGCGAATCGTGCCAACCAGCACCAACTGGTCTCCCGGATGGCCAAACACGCGTTTGATGGCGCCGATGGCGCCCTCCCGCGGTGCCTGGTCGGGCAAGCGCAGATCACCCAGGAAGTTGATGCCGGATCGCAGCTCAACGCCTGTGTCCGCATCGAGTTGCGACTCATTGGTCACAATGAAGCAGGCCCTGTCGAACTTCAAATCGTCCAGGGGGACACTCGTTGGCTCGGTGACTGTCGTGCGCCAGTCGACGACAGCTGGAAGCCCGGGGAAGCTGTCGGAGAACTTCCATTCACGTTGATTCGCGGGTGCGTCGGCCCCGACCGGCAGGGTGTAGCGCAAAGTGACCTGAACCGCACCGGACGCGAGCCTGAACGTGGCGACAACAGGCATCTCGGGCCCGCCGAAGAGTCGCGACATCCCTCGGCGCACCGCCGTCTCGTTTACCCCGTCGCCGGTGCCTGCAACGGCTCCGGACAACACGATGGCCTGGCCTTCGTAACACGTGTCAATCATCCCGACGATGTCAGGGATGGCGCTCTTCGTGATCGTGACCGTTCCATCGTCAAGAATCTTGAGTGCCTGCTGCAGTCCTTCGAATTCCATTTTCGAGTGTGTCCTGCGTTGTGCGAACGGTGAATGGCTTGCCTGCGCGGTATCGATGGAAACGGAAGGCACCCCGATGGCGGTGACGTTTAATCTGGAGGTATTTTCAGTCCTGCAGTTCTAAAGCGAGGTGCTTGGATAAAAGACCAGCTGTTGAGTGTGAAAATCGGCGCCAGGTACGTCCAGTTTTTGCGGGCCTGTAAGTGGAACCACATCCTCCGGTCTTTTGTTTGCGGCAAGCATTGCCCAACCAAAGAGGTTATATCGACTGACCCTTCTCAGTTCCGAAAAAGGGTAATTGCTGTATCCGTCATTTCGCAGGATGTAGCCGTTGGGTCTTGCCGCGACAGCCCCTTCTTGTATTGTCATTCCGCCAGCTGTAAGGATGTGGAGGTCAACCGCGGGAGGCGCAGCGTTTTCCATCTGGTGCCACTTCTCAAGGACGGTTCTCAGAACGCGATGGTCAGCCGCGTCTGCGTGATCCAGACACACCTCCAGGCCACAACGAACCGAATCAATCTCAAAAACATGCTCTTTTTGAGAATGCCAACTTTCAAAAGTCTTCTGGAAGTGATCGTCGTAAGCATCGGGTTTGGGGGCGTACGGATTGGGTACGCCATCGATTCCGGACGGAACCCTCTTCTCGATGATTTTCAGACTGTCGGATATGCCGCCCCTGACATAAGGGGCAGTGTTCCGATAAACGCGGCCATTCGGGTCGGACGGGACGTTCAGGCCGCCGGGGTCTGGCTCGTTGGGGTTGGGTCGTTCATCGTCCTTGTTGTCCCAGTGCCACAGGACGGTTCCCGCTACGATCAACCAGTCCGTGAAGTCGGGATGCGCGAACATGCTGTCGAGTTCGTCAAAGATCTCGACAGCCTCGTCGTATGAATAAGTGTTGTAGGGGCAGTTCCTGCGGGCGAACGAATTTTCCGGCCTGAAGTAGAATTCCGGCGCTACAAATACCTTGAGCGTGCTTTGGTTGTCCGTGCCCGTTTGATCGATACGGATTTTTGCCAGGTCCACAATAGACGCCAGGCGCAATAACCTGTTTTTTGCGTTCGCCAGATTCGGAATCTTGACGACCGGAATCCGCGGAACCGCCGGACACGGCAGCCCCGGCTTGAAGCCCGAAAACACTGCATTGCGGTCTTGTACTGCCGTTGGTACTTCATAAGCGATGTACCTGAAATGGGTATACGGCATGCACTATCTCTCCAAGAATTACCAGTCCCGCGATCAAGACAGTTTTCAGCTGGATTTCAGGTGGCACGCAATGAATGTCCTGAAATCGGAGTGGATGCCCCTGGCAGCATTTGCGCCGGTTGGCGGCTCTGCCTTCTCGAATGACGCTGCAATGGCCTCGCGTAAATATTTGCGGAATAAACTTCGGCTCGGTCATCAACGCGTTTTTTGCGTCGCGAGGGCGCCTTTTTCCGTTGCCCAACTTTGATTTGCAATAAGTCTGCCCGTCGCGGTCGGATATGGAAGGCCTTGAATAAAGCACGCGAGGGGCAGGTGCGCCAATTGCGAAAAATGATAAAAAATCGCCGGTCAATAGGCCTGATATTCGAGGGGTTCGGCCTGATCGCACTGCACAAATCAATTGTGAAAGCGAGAATGAAAATCGCTCGGAGAGCTAAAAGCCGTGAATATTATTTGCGTGGATGATTATTGTCCCGCAGCAGACTCGTCCGCAAGCTGTTTCATTTCTTCAGACCTCGCTGAGAAAATCCTGAAGAGGTCGTCGGATGAGGCTGCCTTTACGCAATCGGCGCCTTCTGGGGCCCCGCTCAGCCAGGGGCGGTGCGATCAAATGGATGATGACGGCTCGGTCATTCGCCGGGTGACCGCCGAGTGCCATCGCATGTCGGGAGGCCCTTTGGTCCCTATGCCGGGCCTGGTTACCGGCATCCCAACGTCACGGGCAGCGGCTGGATGAACGAGTGTCGGGTGGCGCTTGGGGACGAATCGGTAGATTGCGGCGAGGTCTTGCAACCTCACTTCAGTGACCGGCCGTTGGGAGAGCGGTGCTCACGCCATGTCTGCAGCCACTAGAAATGCCATGAACGGGAAAACCGGGCGGAGACCTGCGCGCGCTACCTGTACCGGGCTCCGCTGGTCAGTGGGTCCTGCGCGGCGGGGCGCACTTGGCACCCCGCTGCCAGCCGGCGTGAGCAAAGAGTCCTTGGGCCGGCGCCGCAATAGCGGCGGGATCGCTCAGCCCGCGTCGGCCAGGCCCTTGGCGACGATCTCCGCCATCAGCGCGTTGATGCCGCCTTCGTGCGTGGCGCCGCGTGCCTGCAGGGTCCTGACCAGCTCCGACGGCAGTTTGCAGGCAAAGGGTACCAGCCCCAGTGCGCGCTCCTGCTGGCGCTGTTCGCGCTTGTCGAGGGTTTTGCCCGAGGCGCCGCCGAAGCGATCGGGCGTGCCGGCGGCGCCCATCCTGGCGTTGATCTTGAGACCGAGATTCTTCTGCAGGTCGGTGGGTTTCATTGTCATGACTGTGGTGATGTCCCTTTATCGCGGCAAAGACGCCGGTGCCCGGCATTATCTTCCAAAGGCAGGACGGGCGAAGCGGTGTTGCGAGATGCTTCAGGCGGCGTGACCGGTTCCGCTCTGTGAGCCGGCGTGAGGTGGAATGTCGTAGCCGGCGAGGTGCTGGTCGAGATCGGGACCGTCCAGCACACGGCCATCCATGAACTGATCTGGGCCGAGGCACAGCGGTCGAGGCGTCGCCTCGAGCGTCCAGTCCTGCGCATGGGCG
>LBIU01000317.1 GCA_000987445.1 Candidatus Accumulibacter adiacens
CCGGCTACTCCGGCTGCCGCGAATCGAGGCTGATGGTCACCGGACCGTCGTTGACCAGGTGAACCTGCATGTCGGCGCCGAAGACGCCGGTCGCTACCCGCCGTCCCAGGTTTGCTTCGAGGCGCAGGACGAAGCCTTCGAAGAGCGCTTGCGCCAGTTCCGGCGGCGCCGCGCGACTCCAGGAAGGGCGGTTGCCCTTTCTGGTCGATGCAAAGAGGGTGAACTGGCTGACCGCCAGCAGCTCGCCGTCAGCATCGACGACGCTGCGGTTCATCACCCCGGCCGCGTCGGCAAAGATGCGCAGCCGGGTCAGTTTGGCGGCCATCCAGTCAAGGTCGACGTCGCTGTCAGCGGGTGCGAAGCCGGCCAGGACCAGCAGACCCGTGCCGATGCTGCCGCTCACCCGGCCGTCGACTTCGACCCGCGCTGCGGTGACGCGTTGGGCGACGACCCGCATGCCTTGCTCAGCTTTCCGGCACGCCGCGTTGCTCGCCGGGCGCCAGCCAGCGGACTGCATTGTGCAGGGGTTCCGGCTGCAGGGTGATGTGCCTGATCCCTTGCTCGGAGAGCACCTGTCGGCTGGCGGCAAGGACTGCCGGCCAGTGCGCCAGCGATTCGACGACCAGATGCGCCGACAGGGCGATGCGGTTCGAAGAGAGGGTCCAGATGTGCAGATCGTGTACCGAGGCGACGCCCGGTACGCCGGCCAGCCGGCGCCCGACCTGCTCGGTAGACAGGCTCACCGGCACGCCTTCCATCAGTGCCTGCAGGACTTCGCGCAGCAGGCGCAGGCTGGAGACCAGCATCAGCCCACAGATCAGCAGCGAGAGCAGCGGGTCGACGGTCATCCAGCCGGTCCACATGATCACCGCGCCGGAGACCAGCGCGGCCACCGAGCCGAGCAGATCGCCGAGCACGTGCAGCAGCGCGCCGCGGGTATTCATCGTCTGCTCGCCGTGCATCAGCAGCCAGGCGACGCCGATGTTGAGCACCAGGCCAATCGCCGCGACGAGGGTCACCGCTTCGCCGTTGACCACCCCCGGTTCGAGAAAGCGGCGCACCGCCATGACCGAAATGCCGACCACCACCGCGACCATGAACACCACGTTGGCCAGCGCCGCCAGTGTTTCCACACGGCCGTAGCCGTAAGTATGGTGCTGCGTCGGCGGGCGTCTCGAGAGCCACGCGGCAAAGGCCGCGAGGGCCAGCGAGGCGCTGTCGGTGACCATGTGCCCGGCATCGCCGAGCAGGGCCAGCGATCCTGACCAGAAGCCGGTGACCGCCTCGACGGCGGCAAAGCCGAGGGTCAGCACCAGCGCCCAGATCAGGCGGGGGCCGGCGTCCGCGTGGTGGTGATGGGCGTGGCCGTCATGCGCG
>LBIU01000318.1 GCA_000987445.1 Candidatus Accumulibacter adiacens
ATTCACTCATCGGCCTCGGCTGCGCGACTTATGCGCATCGAGGCAGGCGCTTCGCGACAACGCCGAATGGCATGCTCCGGCGGTAGCCGCGAGTGGTCATCGTGCCATCGCTCACTTGACCCGCATGTCGTTCTTGACAGAGGTGACGCCGCCGACGGTGCGTGTCACCGCAACCGCCTTGCTGATCGCCGCCTGCGAACTCACGAAGCCGCTCAGTTGAACCGCGCCCTTGAAGGTCTCTACGTTGATCTCGGCGGATTTCAGGCTGGGCTCGTTGAATATGGCGGCCTTGACCTTGGTGGTGATGACGCTGTCGTCCAAGTACTCGCCGGTCCCCTCCTGCTTCGAGGTTGACGCGCAACCCACGGCGGAGACCAGCGTTACCGCCAGGAACAGTGCGGAGAGATACTTGCCGAGTTGTTTCATGATTGGTTCTCCTGATGGAGGTTGAACAGAACTTCCAGATTCCGGCACCCTGCCCGGTGCCACTCACCATCTTGCTGGCGATGAAACCGGCGATGAGCCCAAGTAGGATCCATGCGATTAAGGACATGATTGCCTCCTGTATCTGCAGTTGTCGGGCTTCGGCATTCCGCAGCGCGCGGCTCGCGCATCGTGTCGAATGCTCAACGGCAGAGTAGTCACAAGGACGAACGCGGTCTGTACGGTGGCACACACAATTCAATCCGCCGTCGGCGAGGTCGTGCCCGACGAGAAACCGTTGGCAGGAGCGCCGATCACGACGTACAGCTGCGGGTAGCCTCCGATCGAGTCAGGAGCGTTTCGCCCCGATGGCGGACGCCGTCGGACCGTCTTCCGCTTTGCAGCCCGCGCGAGCCGGCTCCTGTCGGTTTTTCGCTTCCTTGCCAAGCCTGTCTCGCCCGCAAGCGGCGCGAAGCGCGCAGGAAACGACGCCTCGCCAGTGCAAGCACTGCCAGAGCGCTCCAGCAGTACGCTTACAAGGTAGCCGGCAATGGCCATGATCCTTGCACACCAGGATGTTTGCACCCTCACCCGCGCAAGCGCTCTGTCTGCTGGCGCACAGAACTTGATCGGCGTTCAATATTAGGCTGTCGACACCGACGGCAGGCATCACCTCTTTGATGACCAGCAGTCGCAGGACGAACCGAAGCTGGCTCGGCTATCAGACGCAAAAACCACAACTCAGGAGTTCACGATGAACAAAGATCAAGTCAAGGGCGCAGCAAAAGACGTGGGCGGCAAGATTCAGCAAGAGGTCGGAAAACTGCTCGGCAGCACCGAGCAGCAGGCAAAGGGCTTGAAAAACCAGGCTGAAGGCGAGGTCCAGGAACATCTCGGCGACCTGAAAGAGAACCTCAAAGATGCCAAGGACGCGGTCAAGAATGCCTTGAAACCCTAAGCGCATTGGGCATACCTGCCCATCGCTTTCACGAAACAGCCGCTACCGGCGCTTGCTTCGTTTCGTGCCCTCATGCGCGCGGCGCCCACGGCATATTCGAGATGGCCAATTTGCTTTCCGGCGCCAACCGGAACATCGCACGCTGCGATCGCCTGTTCCTCGAAGCGAGCGACATCAGCTGCCACGCATCGCTCATCTTCGGCGGGCAGCTTCGCGGTGAGGAGCAAGCCCTGTCGCGCATCTGCGCTTATGACCGACGGCGTAACCTGCTCCCCACGAAGTCACCCGCCACCAGGAAGCGCCAATGAAAATCCGCATCGGCTATGACATCGTCTATACGTGCGCCCAGCCGACCCCGATGATCCTGACGCTCGAGGTCCACCACTCGCGGATGCACGACGTCGTGGTGCCTGCCCACCTGATGACCGATCCAGCGCTACCGGTGGTTGCCTATCGTGACGGCTTCGGCAACTGGTGTAGCCGAATCGTCGCGCCGCCCGGCGACATCCGTATCTTCGCCGATGGCCTTATTCGCGATTCGGGCCAGGTGGACGACACCGTTGTGGAGGCACAGCAGATCGCCCTCCAGGATCTGCCGGAAGAGACGTTGGTGTTTCTGCTCGGCAGCCGCTATTGCGAAACCGATCGACTGTCCGCCGAAGCATGGCGTCTGTTCGAGCATACGCCGCCCGGCTGGGCACGCGTGCAGGCGATCTGCGATTTTGTTAGCCAACGCATCCGCTTCGGCTACCAGTTCGCACGCCCGACCAAGACGGCCTGGGAGACCTACAACGAGCGCGCCGGAGTTTGCCGCGACTAC
This sequence comes from Candidatus Accumulibacter adiacens, assembly GCA_000987445.1. Lineage (GTDB taxonomy): Bacteria > Pseudomonadota > Gammaproteobacteria > Burkholderiales > Rhodocyclaceae > Accumulibacter > Accumulibacter adiacens. Next base: position 2,202 of record LBIU01000318.1, read on the forward strand.
GCTCATCTGGCCATCAGCTTCTGCCGCTGCATGAACATTCCGGCTCGCTACTGCACGGGCTATCTTGGCGACATAGGCATCCCACCGGCACCCGGTCCGATGGACTTCTCTGGCTGGTTCGAGGTATATCTCGGTGATCGCTGGTACACCTTCGACGCGCGCAACAACGTTCCTCGCATCGGACGCGTCCTGATGGCGCGCGGCCGCGATGCTGCCGACGTGGCAATGGTCACGACCTTCGGCCCGAGCGTCCTCAAGAGCTTTCAAGTCCGCACCGACGAGGTGTCCACGGCCTGGTGCAGGGACTCCGTGACCATGCTTTCATCATCGACCTGCTGCGGGCGTGCGACGGCGAGAAATGAAAGGAAGTGACACGCCCGCCGGCAAGGTTTGCGAGGCGCTGCGCTGCATTCGCGACATTCGAAGGGGGAAGCTGCGATGACTGGAGCACTGTGGTTCCTGCTGGTGGGCGGGTTGTTGCTCGTCATGGGTCTGACCCCGTCGTTCATCAGGCGACTTCCGGTCACCTCGGCGATCATCTACCTGTCGATCGGCTTGCTCGTCGGGCCGACGCTGCTCAACGCCTTTCACTTCAACCCGCTCAGGGAATCCGCCCTGCTGGAAGTGCTGACCGAAGTGGCGGT
>LBIU01000319.1 GCA_000987445.1 Candidatus Accumulibacter adiacens
GCCAAGAGCTGGCTCTGCCACGCCGGCGTCGACCGCCGCGCGGACATCCTGCCGCACGACGCGCCGCCCGAGGTGGCGCGCCTGTCGCCGCTCGAAGCCTCGCTGCGCTACCTCAAGCATCTGCGCGCGGCCTGGGACCAGGCCCATCCCGAGGCGCCTTTCGCCGAACAGGAAATCGTCGTCACCATCCCGGCCTCTTTCGATCCGGCGGCGCGCGAATTGAGTGCCGAAGCGGCCAAGGCCGCCGGCTGCGAACACATGATCCTGCTCGAGGAGCCGCAGGCGGCGCTCTACAGCTGGATTCAGAAGAGCGGCGGTCACTGGCGCAAGCAGGTACAGCCGGGCGACATCATCCTGGTCGCCGACGTCGGCGGCGGTACCAGCGACTTCTCGCTGATTGCCGTTCTCGAACGCGACGGCGTCCTCGAACTGCACCGCGTCGCGGTCGGCGAGCACATCCTGCTCGGTGGCGACAACATGGATCTGGCGCTGGCTTTCGCCGTCGCCAGCAAGCTCGGCGCCCAGGGCATCAAGACCGACGCCTGGCAGCTGCGGGCGCTGACCCATGCCTGTCGCGGTGCCAAGGAAGCGCTGCTCAACGACGCCTCGCTCAGCGAAGTGCCACTGGTCATCGCCAGCCGCGGCGCCAAGTTGATCGGCGGCTCGCTGCGCAGCGAACTGACCCGCGCCGAGCTCACCGCCACCCTGCTCGAAGGCTTCTTCCCCGACGCGGCCATCGGCGACCGTCCGCAGGTACGCGGTCGCGCCGGCCTGACCCAGCTCGGTCTGCCCTACGCGCACGACGCGGCGATCACCCGTCACCTGGCCGCCTTCCTGGCCCGCCAGGTGGCCGCGACGGCCGATCTCGAAGGCTTCACCGGGGCCTTGCCCGAAGGCGCCACTTTCCTGCATCCGACGGCAGTGCTCTTCAACGGCGGCGTTTTCAAGTCGGAACTGCTCGCCGAGCGCACGCTGGGAACGATCAATGCCTGGCTTGCCGCCGAAGGCGCCCCACCGGCCCGCCCGCTCGAAGGCGCCGACCTGGATCTGGCGGTTGCGCGTGGCGGCGCCTACTACGGCTACGTGCGCCGCGGCCAGGGGGTGCGCATCCGTGGCGGCACGGCACGTTCCTACTATGTGGCGATCGAATCGGTGATGCCGGCCGTGCCCGGCATGCAACCACCGGTGCAGGCCTTGTGCCTGGCACCCTTCGGCATGGAGGAAGGCAGCGACGCCGCCCTGCCCGAGCAGGAGTTCGGGCTGGTGGTCGGCGAAGCGGTGCGCTTCCGCTTCTTCGGCTCGTCGGTTCGCCGCCAGGATCAGGTCGGCACCCTGCTCGACGACTGGGAGCCCGATGAACTGCAGGAACTCGCCGAAATCCAGACCACGCTGCCCGCTGAAGGTCGCGCCGATGGCGAAGTGGTTCGCGTCAAGCTGCACGCGCGCGTCACCGAAGCCGGTACGCTCGAACTCGAAGCCCTGCCGCATGATGGCCCGGAGCGCTGGAAAGTCGAGTTCGATGCGCGTGACTCAGGCGGCGCAGCCGACGCGGCGGACTGAGGACCGTGAAACAGCAATACATCGTCGGCATCGACCTCGGAACCAGCAATACCGTCGTCGCCTATACCGCGCCCGGGGAGCAGCAGGTCGAGCTCTTCGAGATCGAGCAACTGGTCGGTGCCGGCGAAGTAGCCGCCCGGCCGCTGCTGCCTTCGGTGCGTTTCCATCCGGCGGCGGGCGAGCTCAGTCCCGGCGATCTGCAACTGCCGTGGCCGGCCGATGAAGGTGGCGAACAGGCCGCTGGCACGGGCGAAGCGGGCGAGAGTGTCGAAAAGTCCCAGGCCGGGAACGGCGCCGAACTCGCCCTCACCGGCCGCTTCGCGCTCGACCTCGGCGCGCAGGTTCCCGGTCGCCTGGT
>LBIU01000320.1 GCA_000987445.1 Candidatus Accumulibacter adiacens
TGCCACGCCCGGCGCCGCAAGGAGCGGGCGTTCTCCTGGTGGGCCTGCCCGCCAGCCAGGAAAACCTTGATCGCCCGCGCCCGCTTAAACCCGCAGCCCCAGGTGCGCGTGCAGATCGACCCACTGCCGGTCGAACAAGCCTTCGATGGACTTGAAGTTGGCCTTGTAGGCCATTTTCCGGCTGTCACGGATCCAGTAACCGAGGTACAGATAGGGAAGCCTGTTGGCCACGCACTGGTTGATCTGCCAGAGGATGTTGTAGGTGCCGAAACTGGCCGGTGAAATATCCGGATCGTAGAAGGTGTAGACGGACGAAAGACCGTCGTTGAGAACGTCCAGGATGCTCACCATGCGCAGGTTGCCGTTTTCGGTGAATTCGATCAGGCGCGTGTCGACACGGCTCTGCAGCAGGAAATGCGCGTACTGGTCATGGCTGTCCTCGTCCATGCCGCCGCCGGCGTGTCGCCTCGACTGGTAACGCAGGTAGAGCTGATAGTGCTGCTCATTGAAGGACAACGGCAATTCACGCGCCTGCAGCCGCGCGTGCATGCGCACACTGCGGCGCTGGCTACGATTGGGCGCGAAGAGCTCGACCGGAATGCGCACCGGGATGCAGGCCTGACAGTGGTCGCACTTCGGCCGGTAGGTGAACAGGCCGCTGCGTCGAAAACCGCTGCGCACGAGTTCGCCGTAGACCTCGGTGGTAATCAGATGGCTGGGCGCGGCGACCTGCGAACGCGCCCGCTGAGCGGCCAGGTAGCTGCAGGTGTACGGAGCCGTCGAGTAGAACTGCAGCAGAGAGAACGGCAACTCGGAGTCATTCAGGCGCGCCATGTCGCTAGCTCCAGGGTTGGCTGGCGCCGTCGGCCGGCCACCTGCCCGGCTGCCACGGCACGGCGATCAGCGCGCGCAAGCGGGCCATGAAATCGGCACGCGGGATTTCACGCGCCCCCAGCGACGCCAGGTGCGCGGTTTTCATCTGGCAATCGATCATCCCGTACCCCTCATCCTCAAGGAAACGGGCGAGATGTGCGGCGGCGATCTTCGACGCATCGGTGGCCAGGGCGAACATCGATTCCCCGTAAAACATGCGCCCGATGGCCATGCCGTAAAGGCCTCCCACCAACCGGCCGTCGCTCCAGGTTTCGACCGAGTGCGCAAAACCGAGTTGCGCCAGCTGCCAGTAGGCATACTGCATTTCGCGAGATATCCAGGTGCCGTCCTGTCCGCCGCGCGGCGCTTCGGCACAGGCGCGGATGACCGCCGGGAAATCGCTGTCCAGTTTCACCTGGTAGCGACCGGCACGCAGGCGGCGGCGCAGGGAGCGCGAGATGCGAAAGTCGGCCGGATCAAGCACCATGCGCGGATCCGGACTCCACCAGAGGATCGGTTCGCCGCTCGCGTACCAGGGAAAGATACCGTGCTGGTAGGCGTTGAGCAGCCGTTGCGGTGACAGATCGCCGCCCGCACAGAGCAGGCCGTTGGGCTCGTGCAGCGCCAGTTCCAGTGGCGGAAAGGGCGCCTTGCCTTCGAGCCAGGGAATCATCGATGGAACTGGATGCCCTGGGCGATGGGCGCGAAGCTGTGGATCGGCGTCTTGAAGGCAACGACGTGATCGACGTCGAGGCGGATGCCGATTTGCTCGCCAATGGCGTGGTCGTGATGCGAGGGCACCAGCGACAGGACTTCGACACCACTGGCCAGCTTCAGGGTATAGAGGATTTCCGCGCCACGAAAAGCCTTGAGCCGGACTTCGGCGAGCATTTCGCTGCGATCGTCGTGAACGATGTCGTCGGGACGCAGCAGCACTTCGACGCCGCAGCCCTTGCCGCAGGTGCCGCAACCCTGGCTGCATTCGAGCGGCAGACGCGATTCGAGAACGCCGAGTTCGACCTGCACCCGCCGCTCATCGATGACGATGCCGGCCATGAACACGCCCTGCCCGACGAAATCGGCGACAAAGCGGTTGACCGGCTGATGGTACAGGCGATACGGACTATCCCATTGCTGAATGATGCCGGCGGCCATGACGCCCACCTCGTCGGCCATGGCGAAGGCTTCGTGCTGATCGTGAGTGACCAGTACGGCGGTGATGTTCTGGCGCTTGAGCACATCACGCACTTCGAGCGACAGGCGCTCGCGCAGACCGACGTCGAGATTGGAGAAAGGCTCATCGAGGAGCAACAACTGCGGTTGCGGCGCCAGCGCGCGGGCCAGCGCCACACGCTGCTGCTGCCCCCCGGACAGCTCATGCGGATACTTGCCGCCCTGACCATCGAGGCCAACCGTCGCCAGCAGCTCGGTCACGCGCTCCCGGCGCTGCTCGGCGGCCAGGGCAGCCACACCAAAGCCGACGTTGGCCGCCACCGTCAGATGCGGAAACAGCGCGTAATCCTGAAAAACCATGCCGATTTCGCGCTTTTCGGGCGGCAAGCGCCAGCCGCTGCGGCTGACGGCCCTGCCCTGCACGCGGATCTCGCCGGCCGCGATCGCTTCGAAGCCGGCGATGCAGCGCAGCAGCGTCGT
>LBIU01000321.1 GCA_000987445.1 Candidatus Accumulibacter adiacens
TGATTTCTGCGCCAACGTCTGCCGGTATCTGTTCTATTTTCAATTTTTCGCCGTTGACAACGCGATATTGCTTGCCACCGGTTTTTATGACCGCGTACATGTTGGACTCCAAAGAACTGAACGAAGTGAGACAAAGAACCGCGCATTATACGTGATCTCGCGGCTCCGTCAAAGAATTTCCGTTTGCCGGAGCCATCCGCCGCTTGACGCAAGACGGGCCGGCGCCTAAGATTCCGGGGTTTTGTGCCAAGGTGCCTTCGCGTGAGAATGGAGCAGTTGTATAGCCTGATCGGAGCGGACATGAAGGCCGTTGACACGGTCATCCGCCAGCGTCTTCATTCCGAAGTGGCTTTGGTCCGTCAGGTCGCCGAGTACATCGTGCAGAGCGGTGGCAAGCGGCTGCGTCCAGCGTTGGTGCTGCTGTCGGCCGGGGCCCTGGGCTATCGCGGCAGCCATCAGCACGAGTTGGCGGCGGTGATCGAATTCATCCATACGGCGACCTTGTTGCATGACGACGTCGTCGACGGCTCAGACCTGCGGCGCGGCCGTGAGACGGCCAATGCCCTGTTCGGCAATTCAGCCAGTGTCTTGGTGGGTGATTTCCTCTATTCGCGGGCGTTCCAGATGATGGTGGCGGTCGACGACATGCGCATCATGCGGGTGCTGTCGGATGCGACGAACGTCATCGCCGAGGGCGAAGTCCTGCAGCTGATGAACTGCCACGATGCGGGCATCGACGAATACGGCTATCTTCAGGTCATTCGCTATAAGACCGCCAAGTTGTTTGAGGCGGCGGCGCAGCTGGGAGCGATCATCGGTGGCGGTGACGCCGCGGTTGAAAAGGCGATGGCCGTTTACGGTGTGCATCTGGGCACCGCGTTTCAGTTGATCGACGATGTCCTCGACTACTCGGGCGCCGAAGTCGAAACCGGCAAGCATCTGGGCGATGATCTGGCTGAAGGCAAGCCGACTCTGCCGCTGATCTTTGTGCTGCGCAATGGCAGCCAGGAACAGGCGGCCTGCGTACGGCGTGCCATCGAGAACGGTGGCCGCGACGATTTTCCGCTGGTCCTGGCCGCTATTCGTGCCACCGGCGCGCTGCAGTACGCGACGCAGAAAGCCAAGGCCGAGGCGGAACTCGCCGCCGCCGCTCTCGATGTCGTTCCTGCTTCTCAATACAAGGATTCCTTGCTAGAATTATGCCTCTTCGCTGTCGCTAGAAATTATTAGCGCAGTTGTCGCCTCGGTCGGGGCGTAGCTCAGCCTGGTAGAGTACTGCGTTCGGGACGCAGGAGTCGGAGGTTCGAATCCTCTCGCCCCGACCAACCCTTTCACCGCGGCCCTTGTGGCCTCCGCTGCACGGTCTGGGCGTCGCGGCAGCGGGTGATCCTCCTTGGTGACAAGCCGCAATCCTCGTCGCGGTGACCGTGATTCTGGCGGCGTGCGATGATCGTTCGCTGCTGCGGGTCTTCGCTTCTCAATGACGAAATATCTACTGCTAATCGGGCTGGTCTGGGTCGTCTGGTGGCTCTGGCGCAAGTCGCGCATGTCATCACGCGCTGGCCCAGCCGGCCGCACCACCGTCCAGCGCGAAGCCGAACGCATGGTGCAGTGCGCCCGCTGTGGCGTCAATCAGCCGGTGAGCGAAAGCATTCTCGTCAAGGGCCGCTATTACTGCTGCGCAGCCCATCTTGACGATAGCGCGTCCGACGACGCCTGAGCGGCTCAGCTTGATCACCGCGACGCTCGGTGTCGAGCATTTCTCCGAGACCCACTGGAAGTCGCTGCGCTACTTCAACCTCTACCGCTGCGTCGTCGCCACGCTGCTGTTCACGTCGGCCTTGCTCTACCCCGCGGCTTTTCCCATCCTTGGTCCGAACCAGAGTCTGCCGCATGTGGCCCTGGCCAGCGTGTATCTGTTGAGCACCACGCTGGCAGTGATCCTGGCGTTTCGCCATCGGCAGCACGCCACCATGCAGTTGACGGCCAGCGTGTTGGTCGATGTGCTAGTGATGACGCTCTTGATCCATAGCGGCGGCGGTCTGGACAGTGGTTTGGGCTCGATGCTGTTGGTGACGCTGGCCGGTGCCGGCCTGGTCGGGCAGGGGCGCCTGGTGTTGTTCTACGCGGCGATGGCGACCCTGGCGGTGCTTTTCGAGCACTCCTACCGGGCCTTGCAGGACAATATCGATGTGGCCGGCTTCTTTCACGCCGGCCTGTTCAGCGCCGGCTTCTTTGCGGTTGCCGTCTCGGCGCGCTTGCTGGCCCGCCGGGTAATTGCCAACGAGGCCCTGGCGCTGCAGCGTGGCGTCGATCTGAACAACCAGACACTGATCAGTCAGCGGGTCATCGAGGAAATGCAGGACGGTGTGGTGGTCCTGCGCCGCGACGGGCGGGTCAAGCAGAGCAACCCGCGCGCCAGGCAGGTGCTGGGCCTCGACAGCAGCCGAGAAGATCTGTTGGCCGAATATTCGCCCGAACTGGCGCTCGGTTTCGTCGAGTGGTGTCGGAGCGGCAGCGACGAGGTGGTGCTGGTGCGCGTTCCGGCGAGTGGCATGCAGTTGCGAGCGAGGTTTGCAGCGACGGAGAGTTCGGAACGTGATGTGCTGGTCTTTCTTGAGGATCTGGGCCGCCTGCAGGAACAGGCGCAGCAACTGAAGCTGGCGGCACTCGGGCGACTGACGGCCAATATTGCGCACGAAATCCGCAATCCGCTGTCGGCGATCAGTCATGCCGGCGAGCTGCTGCGTGAAGAACGACGCGGGGAGATGTACGAGCGCCTGTTGCGCATCATGCTGGATAATACCCGGAGGCTGGAGCGTATCGTCAGCGATGTTCTGGAGCTCGGCCGCCGCGATCGCACCTATCGGGAATTGATCGACTTGCGTGAAACCTTGCCGTTGTTGGTCGAGGAGTATCTGGCGAAGGAGGGGCTGGCGGCCGATGTGGTGCGCCTCGAGTTGTCGGGCGTGGCAGCCCTGTGCTTCGATCGCTCGCATTTCCATCAGGTCTTGGGAAATCTGCTCGGCAATGCGCTACGTCATTCGCAGCACCTTGTTGGCAGTGTGCGCCTATTGAGCTTTGACGGCAAAGCGGAGGGGCAGGTGGAATTGCACGTGATTGACGACGGCGAGGGGGTCGGCGAGGCGCAGCGCGAGCACATCTTCGAGCCCTTCTTCACCACCCACCATCGCGGTACCGGTCTGGGTCTCTACATTGCGCGCGAGTTGTGTGATGCCAATGGCACTCTACTCGAACTGCTCGCTTCCGGGCCGGGTGCCGATTTTCGTTTGCTGGGGAGGTCTTCAGGGTGTCAGTAGTCAAGACGGAGCGCCGTCCGCGCGGCGAGTTGGCGAGAGTGCTGGTGGTCGACGACGAGGCCGACATTCGTGAACTTCTCGACCTGACGGTGGCGCGCATGGGTTTGTCGGCAGACTGTGCGGCAAGCGTTGCCGAGGCGCGCGGATTTCTCGAACGGCAGCGCTATCAGTTGTGCATCACGGACATGCGCCTGCCCGATGGTGACGGTCTGGAAATCGTCAAGCTGATTGGCGAGCGTTACGGGGAGACGCCGGTCGCGGTGATCACGGCCTTTGGAAGTGCCCAGAACGCGGTTGCTGCGCTCAAGGCGGGCGCTTTTGACTACCTCGCCAAGCCGGTCGCCCTGGAGCAGTTGCGCAGCCTGATCAAATCGGCGCTGCGCTTGCCACGGCAGAACGACGTCGGGAACGACGGACAGGCGGGCGCCTCTGCCGGGCAACTGATCGGCGCATCGGCGGCAATCGAGAACGTCCGCCAGTTGATCGACAAGCTGGCACGGAGTCAGGCGCCGGTCTATATCTCGGGTGAGTCGGGAACCGGAAAGGAGCTCGCAGCGCGTCTGATCCACGATCACAGTTCACGCCGTGCGGCGCTCTTCGTTCCCGTCAATTGCGGGGCCATCCCGGAAAACCTCATGGAGAGCGAGTTCTTCGGCTATCGCAAGGGGGCTTTTACGGGGGCTGATAGTGACCGCGAAGGCTTCTTTCAGGCCGCCAAGGGAGGGACGCTTTTTCTCGACGAGGTCGCGGATTTGCCATTGGCGATGCAGGTCAAGCTGTTGCGCGCCGTGCAGGAGAAGAAAGTCCGCAAGGTGGGTAGTGCCGCCGAAGAAGGGGTCGACGTGCGCATCATCTCGGCGACCCATCAGGCCCTCAAGGCCTGCGTCGACGAGGGGCTCTTTCGCCAGGACCTCTACTACCGCTTGAACGTCATCGAGCTGCGCATGCCGCCGTTACGGGAACGTCACGAAGACGTGGCACCGCTGGTCGCGGCTCTGCTGGCGCGCATCTGCGGCGAGAGCGCGCCGCGTCTGGAGCCGCAAGCCTTGCGCGCGCTTGAAAACTACAGTTTTCCAGGCAATGTCCGCGAGCTTGAGAACATTCTCGAACGTGCCACCGCCCTGTGCGTTGGCCAGGCGGTGGTCGTTGACGATCTGCAGCTGGCGCCGACCGCGGTGCCTGGTGACAGCATTGGCCGGGACGGGGAAACCCTCGACGACTATATCAACCGCATCGAGAAGCAGGCGATTCTGGAGGCCTTGGCGAAGACCTCCTTCAATCGTACGGCCGCCGCCAGGCTACTCGGGGTGAGCTTCCGTTCCTTGCGCTATCGCATTGAGCGCCTGGGCATCGAGGAGTGACGCTGCCGCGTGGGCTCGCCGCTGGCCAACCGGGTACTGACGGTTGGTTGCCCGGCGCACGGCGAATCGAATCCACCAATCACGACGCGCGTCCCGCAGGAGAGGTCGTGTCACTGATTGTCGTACATGCGATCAGCCTGCCGCCGGGAGCGTTCGGTGGCGAGGAAATCGTCCGTCTATTCAGCAATCGCCTGGACCCATCCGCCCACCCCTACTTCGCGCAGATCAGTGGCTTGCGGGTCTCGGCCCATTTCCTGCTTCGTCGCGACGGCGAACTGATCCAGTTCGTCTCCTGCGAACAACGCGCCTGGCATGCGGGTCTGTCGAGCTGGAACGGGCGGCAGCGTTGCAACGATTTCTCTCTGGGTATCGAACTCGAGGGCTGCGACGAATTGCCTTTCGAAACGGCTCAGTATGACGCTCTCCTGGCGCTGATCCGGTCCTTGCGCCGGGCCTACCCGATCGAGGCGGTCGTTGGTCACAGCGATATTTCGCCCGGTCGCAAGACCGACCCCGGCCCCTGTTTCGACTGGCGTCGGCTGGCGTCGATCGGCGACTTCCCGGGGGCTTGTCGCTGACGCTCAGGGCCATGGGTGGCGAGCGGGCGTCCTTTTTGGCGAGCGCTCAGCCGAGAAAGCGGCGAATTCTGTCGACCGCTTCAGCCAGACGTTCGACGCTGGTCGTGTAGGCAAGGCGCAGGTATTTTTGGGGTTGGTTGTTACCGAAGTCGAGGCCGGGCGTGATCGCTACGCCGACCGCCTCGAGCAGGTCGCGCGCCAAGCGATCGCTGTTGTCGGTCAGCTCACTGCAATCGGCGTAGACGTAGAAAGCACCCTCCGGCTTCGCCGCCAGGCGGAACCCGAGATTTTCCAGGGCCGGTGCCAGGAAGTCACGGCGGCGCTTGAATTCCCGGCGCCGTTCGTCGAGGAGACTGAGGGTGGCTGGCGCGAACGCGGCCAGCGCCGCGTGTTGGGCGGGGGTCGAGGGCGAGATGAACAGGTTCTGCGCCAGCTTCTCGATGTCACGCGTGAAGCGCTCGGGAACCACCAGCCAGCCCAGTCGCCAGCCGGTCATGTTGAAGTACTTGGAAAAACTCTGCACGACGAAAATGTCCTCGCCAAACTGCAGAGCCGTCGCTGCCTCTCGTTCGTAGCTCAGGCCGTGGTAGATCTCGTCGACCACCAGTTGCCCACCTTTCTGGCGGACAAAGCGGGCGATGGCTGCCAGTACTGCGTCATCGATCAGGGTGCCGGTGGGGTTGGCGGGCGACGCCAACAAGGCGCCTGCCGTCCGTTCCGTCCAATGCGCTTCGACTTCGGCCAGCGTTGGCTGGAAGTTGTTCTCGGCGCGAACCGGGATGCCGACCGGTCGCCCTGCGAAGCTGCGCACGAAATTGCGGTTGCAGGGATAGCCCGGGTCCGAGAGCAACCATTCGCTGCCCGCCTCCGCGAGGCAGGCCATGGTCAGCAGCAAGGCGCCTGAAGCTCCGGCAGTAACCACTATTCGCGACGCCGGGAGCTCGATGCCGTAGCGGGTGGCATAGAACGCAGCGATCGCCGCACGCAGTTCCGGAAGTCCGAGGGCGGGCGTGTAGAAGACACGGCCGCTGGCAATCTGCGCCTGCGCGGCGGCGATGATCGGTTCTGGCGTCGGGAAATCAGGTTCGCCGACTTCCATATGGATGATGTCGCGCCCTGCGGCTTCCAGCGTTTTGGCGCGGGCCAGCAGTTCCATGACGTGGAAGGGGGCGATATGGGCAAGGCGGCTGGCGGGAAAGGTCGGCATGCGTGCTCAGTGGTGGAATTTTCTTGCAAAGCGAACAGTGTAACGACGGGCTGTGGTCGAGGCCAAAAAAAGCCGCCCGAAGGCGGCTTTTCGATGACCCTGTCGGCCAGGTTCCCTGATCAGGCAGCGAAGCCCTTCTCGAGTTCATCGCGGATGGTCGCGAGTTTGGGAGGCAGTTTGGCGCCCATCTTCTCGAACCACTCTTTGACGCCATCGAGTTCACTCTTCCAGGCCTGCTTATCGAGGCTGGTGACCTTGGCGAACTCCTCCTTGGAAAAGTCGCTGCCGGACCAGTCGATATCCTCGTAGTTGGGCATCCAGCCGAGGGTGGTCTTGTTGGCAGAAACCTTGCCTTCACAGCGGTCGATGATCCACTTGAGGACACGCGCATTGTCGCCGAAGCCAGGCCATGCGAACTCGCCTTTTTCATTCATCCGGAACCAGTTGACCATGAAGATCGGTACCGGCGTGTCGGCGACGCTGCCCATTTTCAGCCAGTGGCTGTAATAGTCGGCCATGTTGTAACCGCAGAACGGCAGCATGGCGAACGGGTCGCGGCGAACGACACCCTGGGCGCCGAAGGCGGCGGCAGTGGTTTCCGAGCCGAGCGTCGCGGCAGCATAGACGCCGTGATCCCAGTCGACCGTCTCGCAGACCAGCGGTACCGTCGAGGCACGACGGCCACCGAACAGGAAGGCCGAGATCGGCACCCCTTCGGTGCTCTCCCACTTCTCGTCGATACACGGGCACTGCGAGGCCGGGGCCGTGAAGCGGGAGTTCGGATGCGCGGCCTTGGTGCCTTTCTCCTTGGCGATTTCTGGCGTCCAGTCGTTGCCCTGCCAGTCGATGGCGTGTGCAGGTGCCGGACCCATGCCTTCCCACCACACGTCGCCGTCGTCGGTCAGCGCGACATTGGTGAAGATGGTGTTCTCTGCCAGCGAGGCCATGGCATTGTAGTTGGTCATGTCGTTGGTGCCCGGTGCGACGCCGAAGAAGCCTGCTTCCGGGTTGATGGCGTAGAGGCGCGTGACGCCGTTGGCGTCCTTGCGCGGCTTGATCCAGGCGATGTCGTCGCCGATGGTGGTCACTTTCCAGCCGCTCAGCGTGGCCGGCGGGACGAGCATCGCGAAGTTGGTCTTGCCACAGGCCGATGGGAAGGCGGCCGCGACGTAATGTTTCTTGCCTTCGGGCGACTCGACGCCGAGGATCAGCATGTGCTCGGCCATCCAGCCGTCATCGCGCGCCATGTTCGAGGCAATGCGCAGGGCCAGGCACTTCTTGCCGAGCAGCGCGTTGCCGCCGTAGCCGGAGCCGTAGGACCAGATTTCACGCGTTTCCGGATAATGGACGATGTACTTGGTGGTCGGGTTGCACGGCCAACGCGGATCCTTCTGGCCGGGCTCCTTGGGTGCGCCAAT
>LBIU01000322.1 GCA_000987445.1 Candidatus Accumulibacter adiacens
AGCAGTCATCCCGCAACCACTTCCCGGCACGATATGAACCAGCTTCCAAGCATGAACATCAGCGCTGTCGAGCGCGACACCGGTCTCGGCAAGGACACCTTGCGCGTCTGGGAGCGTCGCTATGGCTTCCCACAGCCGACTCGCGACGAGCACGGCGAGCGCCTCTATCCTGCCGAGCAGGTCGAACGGCTAAGGATGATGAAACGCTTGATCGACCAGGGCCTGCGCCCGGGTCGCCTGTGCGCAGCCAGTGAGGAGGAGTTCGCCGCGCTGTGCAACGCCGGCACATCGCCCGCCCGAAGCGATCCCGGGCGGCACGAAGCGGTGATCGGCCAGACGATCGCTCTGGTCAAGGCGAACGACGTTGCAGCGCTTCGCCAGCTGCTCAACCAGGCGATGATGCGGCTCGGCCTGCAGCGTTTCATCATTGACGTCGTCGCGCCGCTCAATGACGCCGTCGGCGAAGCCTGGATGAGCGGGGCATTCCAGGTTTTCGAGGAACATCTCTACAGCGAGCAGATCAAGTCGCTGCTGCGGCAGGCGATCGGCAACCTGCCGGCCGGTGGCGGCACACCACGCATCCTGCTGACCACGCCACCCGATGAACAACACGTGCTCGGGCTGCTGATGGTCGAGGCCCTGCTGGCACTCGAGGGCGCGACCTGCATTTCGCTGGGCACGCAAACGCCGCTGGTCGACATCGAAATGGCCGCCCGCGCCCACCAGGCCAACATCGTCGCCATCTCGCTTTCCGGTGCTTTTCCGGCACGACAGGTCGGCGCGCTGGTCAGCCAGTTGCGCCAAATGCTGCCGACGGCAATCGAACTGTGGGCTGGCGGTACGGGTGCGCAACGCGCGACGCCAGCAACCGGCATCGTGCTGCTGCCGACCCTACAGGCCACGCTCGACGCGCTCGAGGCGTGGCGAAAGTCGCCCGCTACGCCCTGCGGGACCCGGACCGACAATTGACCCTGGCACCCGTGCCGTGACAACGGGTCGAGCCGACGCCGCTCGCTACGACCCGCTTCGCGATGCGTTCGCCGCGCCCCCCCCGGCCTCGGTCGGGTCGCCTGGCGGCGCGGTGAGGGTGACCTGCCTCCTGGAGTCGCGCCGTTGGTGTCGCGCGTCCCGGACCACGGCACGGAGCTCGTTGCACTTGCCGACGATGCTCACCAGGACGCTGGCCGTCCAGGCGAAGGTGAACATCCCCGAAATGGCGATGATCGGTGAGAGCATATACCACTGATCGGTCAGGATCAGGTGGCTGCCAAGGGTGGTGTAGGACAGTGCCGCGAAGCGTGCAGCGGCCGCCCATCCAGGGATGATGCCCCCGTGGACAAGGGCTGCCGACCAGAGCATGATCGACAGCAGGTGCAGGCCAAGCATCCTGAAAACAGTGACCCCGAGCAACAGGTCTACGCTCCACCAGGCCGGGCGCCGCTC
>LBIU01000323.1 GCA_000987445.1 Candidatus Accumulibacter adiacens
CTTGCTCGGCCAGATGGCGAATCAGCGCATGCTCGCCGTCGATCAGGGTACTCGCCTGCTGCAGCAACTCGGCGAGGTGCAACACGTTGGTCAGGATGCGCTCGCCGTTGATCGCGTTGGTCTCACTGACCTGCATGCTGCCGCTGCTCGCGGCGTGGGCAGCGATCGATCCTCCCCGGCCGTCTGCACCCGCCCTGCCCTGGCCAAGCAGCCGCTGCGGCAGATGAAAATCGTTGAGCAGACGACGCAGCATCGGCAAGACGCCCTGACGGCGCCAGCAGTCGCGGTAGGCGCGAAACTGCAGGACGCGCGCCTCCCAGGCCAGCTCGTCATGGTTCAGGTGATCGAGTTCCTGCCAGCTCAGGTCGAGCGTGCTGGTCGCCAGCGCGGCGCGCAGCAGGCGCGCGTCGTCTGGCTCGGCGCAGGCGGCGAGCCAGTACTGCAACTCCGCGGCCTCGGCACTCTGAAAGACGGAATCCTTGTCCGACAGATAGACGCTGCGCACGCCACCTTGGGCCAGCGCCGCGCGGATGGCATCGGCCTCCTGGCGGTTATTGACCAGGACCGCCATGTCCGCCGGGCGCAGCCATTTCGACCCCGCCGGGCCCACAAAGCCTGCGCGGGCCGCCTGCCCGAGATTCAGCAAGCGCACCATCTCGCTGGCGCAGGCGGCCCCCATCTGCTCGAGATAAACGCCCTTGCTCAGTGGCTTGCCGTCTGCGTTCGCTGGCAAGTGCCAAGTGGTGAGTGCCGGCAGCGGCTGGCCGTCGGCCTGCCATTCATCCGCGCGCCCGTTGGCTTCGGCGACGATGAAGGGCACCGGATTGCCGTCTTCGCGGCGGAACAGGAACGCACCGCTGCCGGCCGCGCTTGCTTCAGCGACGGCAAAGCAGTGATTGCTCGCGGCAAGCATGGCGCGGGTCGAGCGGAAGTTCTTCTTCAGGGTATGCAGCCGGTCGGCACAGGCCCGTCGGGCAGCCAGATAGGCGTGGATGTCGGCACCGCGAAACGCATAGATCGCCTGCTTGGGGTCGCCGATCAGGATCAGCGCGGTGTCGGGGACGTTCTCGGCAATGCGATAGACGGCGTCGAAAATCCGGTACTGCACCGGGTCGGTATCCTGAAATTCGTCGATCAGCGCCGCCGGGAACTGGCGGCGGATGATCGCCGCGAGGCGGACACCCCTGGCGCCATGCAAGGCAGCGTCGAGACGGGTCAAGAGGTCATTGAAACCCATCTGCGCGCGGCGCGCCTGCTCCGCTGCAAAGCGTTCGGCGACCCAGCGCGCGGCGTGGCAGAGCAGTTCCTGGCGCGCGTTGGGGAGGGCCGCCAGCTGCGCGGCGAGCGCGGCGATGGCTTCGAGTGCAGGGTGTGCGGGAGGATCACCGGCCTTCCAGACTTCGCGCAGGCCGGTAGGAGTCAGGCGCGTCCAGCCGGTCTTGAGCTCGGGCAAGACCATCACCGGGTCGTCGCGCCAGTCGCCCAGCGCCTGCAGCCAAGGCCGGTAGTAGCGCGCCTGCAACTTTCGCCCATCCGCGCGCTTGC
>LBIU01000324.1 GCA_000987445.1 Candidatus Accumulibacter adiacens
TACTTTTTCGACGTGAACGGTGTCGGCGACTGCGGGACGGGTCACTCGATCGTCGTCGGTCCTTCCGGCTATGTCATTCACCAAGCGGGCGGCGGCGAGGAAATCATCCCGGTGGAGATCGACCTGTCGCGGGTGCGCCGGGAACGCGAGGTCGGCATCCGTGGTCTGGGCCAGACGCTGAAGAGTTTCCGTGATCGGCCGATCGAGTTCCCGGTCTATCAGAAGCATCTCGGCAAGCCGGAGGATTATCTGAACAGTCTCGGGCCGCTGATCAAACCGAGTCGCGGCTCGCGTGGAGAAGCGACGGTATTGCCCGCGGGCGCGGTCGCCGGACCGGACGGTTCCGTGCTCCAGATGGCCGACCTGAAAACGAGTGTTGATGTCGCTCCTGGCGCGACGGAGAATTCTTTGCCGTACCACGCGGATCAGTGAGTCGCTGGATCAGCGGGCGAGAGGAGGTGTGCGGATGAGTACCAGTTTGATCATTGTCGGGCTGGCCATCGGCACCCTGCTTGGATTCGGGATTTTTGCGCTACAGCAGCACCGCAACAAGCCAGTACCCCAGAAAAATACACCGCCACAGAGGAGACAGGAAATGAGCCAAGACAAACCCACGATGCCGACGATTACCAGCATGTCGGACCTGCGACTGTTCTTCCATCGCAACCAGCGCCCGATTTACTTCATCAGCGCCACCAACTTCAATCTGGCCGGTATGGATGAGCGGGTGCCGCACTTCAAGCACATCAACTACATCGATTGCTACGACGGTCGTCATCCGAACGTCTTCGTCCCCAGCGAGCAACCGCATCCGGAATTCGAAGGGATCGAGGACATCAACAACTACCTGCTGCAGAACAAGGAGGTCATCGACTATATCAAGGGGCGCGGTGGCGACCCGGTGGCCGTCTTCCTGATGTTCGACGAGAAGACCGAGGAGTTGTGCAAGGAGCTGGGCATCGAGCTGTGGTTCCCGCCGGCATCGCTGCGCACCCGTTGCGACAACAAGATGGAAACCGTACGCATCGGCAACAAGGCCGGCGTGCAGTCGGTTCCCAACGTGCTGGCCAAGGTCGAAAGCTACGCGCAACTGCTCGAGCTGACCAAGGAACATGGGCTGGGCAATGATCTGGTGATTCAGTCCGCATTCGGCGACTCCGGTCACACGACCTTCTTCATTTCCAACGAAGAGGAATGGAAGAAGTACGCCGACGAGATCGTCAAGGATCCCGAAGTCAAGGTCATGAAGCGCATCAATTGTCGCGGCGGAACCCTGGAAGCCTGCGTCACCCGTTGCGGCACGGTCGTCGGCCCGCTGCTCACCGAAATCGTCGGTGCCAAGGAACTGACCCCCTACAAGGGCGGCTGGTGCGGCAACGAGGTCTTCCCCGGAGCGTTCCCGGAAAAGGCGCGCATCAAGGCGCGCGACTCGGCCTATGCCTTTGGTAACCAGCTGCTCAAGGAGGGCTATCGCGGTTACTTCGACCTCGACTTCCTGATCGACCAGGACACCGAGGAAGTCTATCTGGGTGAGCTCAACCCACGTGTCTGCGGCGCCAGCCCGATGACCAACCATGCCGCTTTCGCCTATGCCGACGCGCCCTTGTTCTTCTTCCACCTGCTTGAGTTCAGCGGTGCGGACTTCGATCTCGACGTGGCGGCGATGAACGAGCGCTGGAAGAACCCCAAGTACATCGATAGCTGGAGCCAGCTGGTCATGAAGTACACCGACGAGGAAGTCGATATCGTCGACCAGGCGCCGGAATCGGGGATCTACCGCATGGATGATGCTGGCAACGTCAGTTTTCACCGCTTCGACTATCACCGCCTGGCAGTCGAAGGCGAGAGCGAGGCTTTCTGGCTGCGCATCACCGGTCCCGGCGACTACCGCTATGAAGGCGCCGATCTGGGGATTCTGATTACCCGTGGTCGTTCGATGACCGAGGAATTCAAGATCAACACCCGCGCGGAGAACTGGATCCGCGGCATCAAGAATTTCTACAAGGGACGTCCTCTCGATACCGCCGTCGCCGAACCGGTGCCGTCGGCCGGCGCGTTCAAGATTCTCTGATCGCCGGCTGAGGAGGTCGATGCCGCTTATTCAGACCCAGTCGTTGCTCTTCCGGGCCATGGAAGAAGAACGACCGGGGGCGGTCTGGCAGGCGCTGTTCAGAGAATTCTGGCCCTCGTATCGCCGCTGGTATCTGCAAAGCGGCGAAGCAGCGCGTCCCTACTATCTACCGTGCGTGCGGGCGTTGCGCAAGCACATGCCGGAACTCCTGCCGACCTACGAGGCCCTGTCCGAGCTCTCGGGCGGCGGCGATGTGGAGGCCCGCTTCCTGTCGCTTTTCTGTCCCCCGCCGTACGTCACCGGCTGCTCGCAGCTGGTCTGGCCTGGCGAGCGCCCCTTGCTGGTGCGCAACTACGACTATCCTCCACAACTCTGTGAAGGCGTGATCCTGAAGACGTTGTGGAACGGTCGTGCGGTGATCGGCCTCAGCGACTGCATGTGGGGCCTGCTCGATGGCATCAACGAGGACGGCCTGGCCGTGGCCCTGTCGTTTGGCGGTCGTCAGGAGGTTGGCGAGGGTTTCGGCGTGCCGCTCGTCTTGCGCTACGTGCTGGAGACCTGCACGCGTACCGACGAGGCCTGTGTCGCACTGGCGCGCGTTCCGGTGCATATGAGCTACAACGTGACCGTGGTCGACCGCAGCGGCGATTTCGCGACCGTGTTTCTGGTTCCGGGCAGAGCCGGCGAGATCCGTCGCCTGGCGGCGGCCACCAATCACCAGAAGAAGGTCGAATGGCACCAGCACGCTCGTGCCACGTCGACGGTCGAGCGTCTGCGGCGGCTGATGGAGATGCTGGAAGACAGCGCCATGAGTAGCGAGAGGCTGATCGCCGCTTTCCTGCAGCCGCCCATCTACTCGAACGCGTTTGCGCGCGGTCTCGGCACGCTTTACTCGGCGGCGTATTCGCCCAGCGAAGGACGTGCCGACTTCTTCTGGCCAGGGGTCAGCTGGTCACAGTCATTTGCCGATTTCACCGTGGGCGAACGGCTCATCGAATTCGGCAGTTCGCCACCGCCGGATAACAATACGCGAGGCATGGACCTGCGTGAGGAGACAAGCCATGAAGGCAGATAGCAAGAACAAGAAGTCCCTGGGGGAATACTACAGCGCGCTGCAGCTGCGCACCGACCGCTGGAGTGCCCTGAAAATTGCCAGCGAGCAACTCATCCAGAGTAGCTCCGATCGCAAACGGAATGAGGCCGAGCGCAAGGTCGTCGAGTTGATCGACTCCTTGCGTCCGATCGAGCTCTACTGGGCTTTCCCCGGGCACGATACCTTTGGCAAGCTCGGCGAACTGATTGCGGCGGGTCGTTTCGACGTGCTGGCGATCACGGTGCGCAATATCTGTCATGCGCTGCTCAGCAACAGCTATCGGCGCAACCCGCATCACCACGATGTCGAGGAACTGGCCGAGGGCAGTCCGGACGACGAGTCCACCGAGCACGCGGTCAAGGACCTGCTCTATTTCGAGGTACTGTTCGTAGACAGTTTTTCGCCGATGCAGGAAGAAAATCTACGCCGCAAGTTCGCGTCACTGCGTCGCGCCGAGGATCCCTTCGTCTATGAACCGGTGTTCGTGCCCAGCCTCACCGATGCGCTGATTGGCGTCATGTTCAACCATAACGTGCAGGCAGTGGTCATTCGCAACGACCTGAAACGCGATTCCGAGCAAACCCTGGAACTCCTTCATCGCCATCTCTCGCGGCTTGAAAAGGGGGTGCTGGAAGAGGTGGAACCCAAGGAGTACGGTCCAGAGCTCTGTCGGATGATTGCCAAGCTTCGTCCGGAACTGGACGTCTACCTGTTCACCGATCAGTCGGTCGAGGAGATCGCCGGTGCCAAGCTGGGTAACTGCCGGCGCGTCTTCTACAACCAGGAAGACCATCTCGACCTGCACCTGAACATCCTGCGCGGTGTCTCTGAGCGCTTCGAGGCACCCTTCTTCAACGCCCTGACGCAGTACGCGCGCATCCCGACCGGGGTCTTCCATGCCATGCCCATCAGTCGCGGCAAGTCGATCACCGCTTCGCACTGGATCAAGGACATGGGCGACTTTTACGGGATGAACATCTTTCTCGCTGAAACCTCGGCGACTTCGGGTGGCCTGGACAGCCTGCTGGAACCGCAGGGTCCGATCAAGAAGGCCCAGGAGATGGCCGCCCGTGCCTTCGGCTCGAAGCAGACCTTCTTCGCCACCAACGGCACGTCCACCTGCAACAAGATCGTCGTCCAGGCGATCGTTCGCCCCGGCGACATCGTGCTGGTCGACCGCGATTGCCACAAGTCGCACCATTACGGCATGGTGCTGGCCGGGGCGCAGGTGGTCTATCTCGACAGCTACCCGCTCAACGACTTCTCGATGTACGGCGCGGTACCGATGAAGGAAATCAAGCATCGCTTGCTGGAACTCAAGGCGGCCGGCAAACTCAACCGCGTGCGCATGTTGCTGCTGACCAACTGCACTTTCGACGGCGTTGTTTACAACGTCGAGCGGGTCATGGAGGAGTGCCTGGCGATCAAGCCGGATCTGGTTTTCCTGTGGGACGAGGCGTGGTTTGCCTTTGCTCGCTTTGGCCCGGCTTACCGGCGGCGGACGGCGATGTACTGCGCCGGCCTGCTGCGCGAGCGTTACCGCTCGACCGAGTACCGCGAGGCCTATGCAAAGTACCAGGAGAAAATGGCCGACGCCGATGACGCCACTCTGCTCACGACGCGGCTGATGCCGGATCCGGAAAAGGTCAGCGTGCGCGCCTACGCCTGTCAATCGACGCACAAGACGCTCACCTCCTTGCGCCAGGGCTCGATGATCCACGTGCACGACCAGGACTTCAAGGACGAGGTCGAGCAGGCCTTCCACGAGGCGTACATGACGCACACCTCGACCTCGCCCAACTACCAGATCATCGCTTCGCTGGATGTCGGTCGACGGCAGGTGGAACTCGAGGGATTCGAGTTTGTCCAGCGGCAGGTCGAGCAGGCGATGTCCTTGCGCAAGGTCATCAATACCCATCCGCTGATCAGCAAGTATTTTCACGTCGTCACCGTTGCCGAGATGATTCCCGCCGAGTACCGCAAGTCGGGGATCAAGAGCTACTGGGACCCGCAGCACGGCTGGAGTGACATCATGGCCGCCTGGAGCGAGGACGAGTTCGTTCTCGATGCGACGCGAATCACCCTGTCGGTGGCCGGCTCGGGATGGGACGGAGACACGTTCAAGAACGAGATCCTGATGAACAAACACGGGATTCAGATCAACAAGACGTCGCGCAACACGGTGCTGTTCATGACCAACATCGGTACCACGCGCTCGTCGGTCGCTTATCTGATCGAAGTCCTGGTCAAGATCGCCCGCGATCTCGACGAGCGCCTGGATGATGCCAGCAACGTCGAGCGCAAGATCTTCGAACGGAAAGTGAAATCCTTGCGTGAGGACCTGCCGCCGCTGCCGGACTTCAGTTGTTTTCACGATTCGTTTCGGATCAGCTCGGGCAACGGTACGCCCGAGGGCGACATCCGTTCCGCCTTCTTCCTGGCCTACGACGAGAGCAAGTGCGAGTACATCCCGATCGAGGGCAATTCGATCGAGAAGGCGATCGCAACCGGACGACAGTTGGTGTCTACCACCTTCGTCAT
>LBIU01000325.1 GCA_000987445.1 Candidatus Accumulibacter adiacens
ACCCAATAGGTCTGTTTGGCCAGCTTCGCGAGTTTCATGAACAGGGCCAGCTGAATCGGGCTGGTGTCCTGAAACTCATCGACCAGCAGCAGGTCGAGTTCGTCGGCGAGCACTGCGGACACCGCCGGGTCATCCAGCAAACCCAGCAGCAGGTGCTCCTGATCGGTGAAGTCGATGACGCCCAACTCGCGCTTGCGATCGGCGTACAAGGTCAGGGTTTGCGCCGCCAGCGCGAACATCAGAGTCAGATAGGCGCGCAGATCATCGTGCAAACCGGGATGCTGGTCATAGCGCCGCGCCATATCGCCGATGGGCTCGGCCAGCGGCTTGAGTGACTTTTCCGGTTCCGCCTTGGCAAGAGCAAGCCACTCGCTCCATGCCGCCTGGTTGCGCGACAGCTTGCGCTGGAACTCAAGCAGCTTGCCGAGATAATCCGCCGAGTTCTTCTTGCCGCTGGCTGCCACCGCCGGCTTCAACGCCACCAGGCAGTGCGCGATTTGCGCCAACATCTCCTGTGTCAGATCACCCGTGGCAGCTGGCGGAAAGTGCGCGAGCAAGCTGTTCGCATTGGCGACGGCCATTGCCGGCAGCGCTTCCGGTGCGATGTCGTTGGCGCGAGCCTTGCCGAGCAAGTCCTTGAGGACACTCTGCCATTCCTCGATACCAAGGCGAGCCGCCAACACGTTCAGCGCAGCCACTTGGGCGCCGCTGACTGCTTCATCGATCGCCGCCTTGATCAGCAAAGTTGACTGGTTTTCTTCGAGCACCTGCTGCTCGGTCGCCAAGCCCGCCTCGAAGGCGAAGCGCTCCAGGAAGCTGCCGCAAACACTGTTCACCGTACCGATCCGCGCCTGGCCCATGGCATTGGCCAGCTCGAGTTTTCCTTCCTTGAGCAGGTGCTCTCGTACGCGTTCGCGGAGTTCCGCCGCGGCCTTTTTGGTGAAGGTGGTGGCGATGACGCCAGCCGCCTGCACCCGACGGCTGGCCAGTTCTGCGCTCAGAATCTGCGTCAGACGATAGGTCTTGCCGCTGCCCGCCCCGGCGCTGATGAAATGTAGTTTGTTGCCTGCGTGGCCTGTCAGTGCGGAGCTCATTGCGTCACCTCCCAGCCGGCCAGGGCCAGAAAGTCGTTGTAGCGTGGGTTGAGCACTTCCGGGGCCAGGCCGTCGTCCGGCCAAGGCGTCGATTCGTCCTTGAGATCGGCCTCGCTTAGGATGAGCTCGAACTGCCCGGCGTCCTGCATCTCCTTCCGCCACTGCCAGCTGCTCTGGAAGCGCGCCCACAGTTGCGGCGTGCCCTGATTGTCCAGGCCCTTGTTTTTGCGGATCACCGCGGCGTCGGCAAAATAGCGGTCATCCGGGGCAATCAAACGTGCCTGATTGAGGATGAAGTACGCCAGCTGCGGCCACTGGCCGGACTTCTGGCGCAGCAGTTCGGCGTAGATAGCCAGTTGAAGATGGCTGTTGGCCGCCAGTTTTTTCGGATATTTCGACCCGCCAGCCCATTTCAGATCGACGATCGCGATGCCGCCATCGGCACGGGTAAGCACCAGATCGGCGAAGCCCGTGAGCTCGCCGCCCTTGTAGTGGCCGGTCAGCTTCTTTTCCGGCTCGATTTTTGTCACTCCGGCTCGTGCCAGGTGGCTACGCAGTTGCAGCATCGCGCGACGCAGTTGCTCGCGGAAGTTGTCGAGATCGGCGCCACGCCCCGGCATCAACAGCACGGCGCCTTCGGCCTGCACCAGCTCGGCGAAGTTGTCGTCAAACCATGCGGCGAAATCGCTATCGGGCATGGTGAGTGCGTCCGGGCGCCGATAAAAGTGTTCGATCAAGCCGTGCGCCAAATTACCGTAGAGCAGAAAACTGTCGCT
>LBIU01000326.1 GCA_000987445.1 Candidatus Accumulibacter adiacens
TCGATATTGCGTGCCGCACCGAAGAAGCGTTTCGGCTTCTGCAGGGCGTTGGCATCGACGCCGCCGGTCAACACCTTGCCGGATGCCGGTTGCACGGTGTTGTAGGCGCGCGCCAGGCGGGTGATCGAGTCGAGCAGAATGACCACGTCGCGTTTGTGCTCGATCAGGCGTTTGGCCTTTTCGATGACCATCTCGGCGACCTGTACGTGGCGCGTGGCGGGTTCGTCGAAAGTCGAGGCGACTACTTCGCCGCGTACCGAACGCGTCATCTCGGTGACTTCCTCGGGGCGTTCGTCAATCAGCAGGACAATCACCGTGACGTCCGGGTGGTTGGTGGTAATGGCGTGTGCGATATGCTGCATCATGACGGTCTTGCCGCTCTTCGGACTGGCGACCAGCAGGCCACGCTGGCCTTTTCCGATGGGCGCGATGATGTCGATGATGCGACTGGTGATGTTCTCTTCGCCACGGATTTCGCGTTCGAGTTTCAGATGCTCGGCTGGGTGCAGCGGCGTCAGGTTCTCGAAGAGGATCTTGTTCTTCGACGCTTCCGGCACTTCTCCATTGATCTTGTCGACCTTGACCAGCGCGAAATAGCGTTCGCCGTCCTTTGGCGTGCGAATCTCGCCCTCTATGGTGTCGCCGGTGTGCAGGTTGAAGCGCCTGATCTGGCTGGGGCTGACGTAGATGTCGTCGGTGCTGGCCAGATACGAGGTATCCGGCGAGCGCAGAAAGCCGAAACCGTCTGAGAGCGTTTCCAGCGTACCGTCACCGAAGATGGTCTCGCCTTTTCGCGCCTGATTCTTGAGCAAGGCGAAGATCAGTTCGTGTTTGCGCAGGCGGTTTGCGCCTTCGACATTGTTGGTGACCGCCATTTCAAGAAGCTGGCTGACGTGGAGTGCTTTGAGTTCGGATAGATGCATGTGCTGAAGACGAAGAAGGGGGGAGCCAGGAAGGGAAAAACCAGAAGCGCCACGCGTTGTCGCGAACGAAGCGCGTACTGAACCTGAACGCAGTGGCGGCGAAGGCGGGGGGAGCTACGATCGGGAGAGGAAGTTTGCAGGATCCGCTGAAGGTTCAGCGCTGAACGGACTCAGCGCGGGCTCTTGATCTGCCCTGGGCCAGACCTTGTGCCCATAGAACCTTCGGACCCAGGGTAGCGGCTTCAGAGATTGTTGTCAATGAAAGTGGTCAGTTGCAGTTTCGACAGGGCGCCCACCTTGGTGGCTGCCGGTTGCCCGTTCTTGAAAATCATCAGCGTCGGAATGCCGCGAATTCCATAGCTGGCAGGCGTCTGCTGGTTGTCATCGATGTTCAGCTTGACAACCTTCAGGCGGCCAGCGTAATCGTTGGCGATGTCGTCAAGGAGGGGGGCAATCATTTTGCAGGGACCGCACCATTCGGCCCAGTAGTCAATCAGAACGGGTTGCTCTGACTGCAGGACATCGGCGCCGAAGCTGGCGTCCGTAACATGGTGGATGTGTTCGCTCATTGAGAAGCCTCTTGCGGGGGACTGGGGACTAGGATGGGATGCCTAACGGAAGGGAAGCGGGCCGCGTGCCGCGTGCTTGGAGGGAGCCACGAGTCGATTGCCGGCTAGCCCTGCCATGCTAGCGAAAAAACCCTGAGAAGGGAAGCGAAGGGAAGCCGCTTGAACTGTCTCGCGGCCTGCAAATAGGCTATAGTATCGCGCATTTCAATTTTCAGATTAGAGACAATGACCTACGTCGTTACTGAGAACTGCATCAAGTGCAAATTCACGGACTGTGTCGATGTCTGCCCTGTCGACTGCTTCCATGAAGGTCCGAATTGCCTGGTCATTGACCCGGATGAATGCATCGATTGCACGCTGTGTGTCCCGGAATGTCCGGCGGAGGCCATCTTCGCCGAGGACGATGTGCCTGACGCGCAGCGCGCCTTCATTGCGCTCAATGCCGAGTTGGCCAAGAGCTGGCCGGTCATTGCCGAGCGCAAGGAGCCTCCGGCCGATGCCGACGAGTGGAACAACCAGCCGGACAAGCTGAAGCTCCTCGAACGCTGAGGCAACCGCCGGGCGGTGCCGTCGTGATCAGTCTGCTGGATCCCCCCTGGCGCGTTTGCCGCCTTTAGCGACGCGGCGTGGATGGCCACTGCAGGCATCTGGCGCTGCATCCTGCGCGCTTGCTGCGGGCGGTGTCGGGCGGCGGTCTGCCGTCGCCATTCCCGATTGTGATGCCGGCGCCGCTTGAAGTGCAATCCAGGCAGAAAAAATCCCTTAGAATTAGAATCGTAGTGTCCGGATGAGCGGTCGTTGTTGCGCTGGTGAGCCGTCGGGAGGCGGCGAGCCAGACGGCGCTAGGGGTTCACCTATAACCGTGTGACGGAGGAGGAGAGCAGGTGGAAAAGATCTGGCTCAAGAGCTATCAGCAGGGCGTGCCCGCTGAAATCGAACTGAATGAGTTTCCGTCGCTGGGTGGGCTTTTCGAGAAAAGCGTCGCGCAGTTTCGGGATCGGGTCGCCTACATCAACATGGGCGTGGAGCTCAAGTACGGGGAACTCGACAAGTTGTCGCGCGATTTCGCCGCCTACCTGCAATCGGTCCTCAGACTGCCGCAGGGGGCCCGTGTGGCGCTGATGATGCCGAATGTTCTGCAGTATCCCATTTGTATCTTCGGAGCCTTGCGCGCGGGCTACGTGGTGGTGAACGTGAACCCGTTGTACACGCCGCGCGAGCTCGAGCATCAACTCAAGGATTCGGGTGCGGAAGCCATCGTCATTCTCGACAACTTTGCCGTGACTCTCGAGCAGGTGCTGGCCCGGACGCCGGTCAAGCACATCATGGTGGCTCGGCTTGGCGATATGCTCGGCTTCCCGAAAGGCGCGATCGTCAATTTCGTCGTCAAGTACGTCAAGAAAATGGTTCCGGCCTGGACGTTGCCGCGGGCGGTCAATTTCCGGGCCGCGCTGGCCAAGGGTGCCGCCGCCGAACTGCAATCAGTGACCGTCGCCCAGGATGATCTCGCTTTCCTCCAATACACCGGCGGTACGACCGGTGTTTCGAAAGGGGCGATGCTCACGCATCGCAATATCCTGGCCAACCTGGCGCAGGCGCATGCCTGGATCAGGCCGGCGCTTGGCAAGGAGCAGCATCTGGTGGTCACCGCCCTTCCCCTATACCACATCTTCGCCTTGACCGCGAATTGCTTCACTTTTTTCAAGGTCGGTGCCAGCAACCTGCTGATCACCAATCCGCGCGATATTCCGGCCTTTGTCGCCGAGTTGGCGAAGTATCCCTTCACGGTGATCACCGGCGTCAACACCTTGTTCAACGCCATGCTCAATAATGATGCCTTCTGCGCACTCGACTTCAGCAAGCTGAAGGTCACGCTTGGCGGCGGAATGGCGGTGCAGAAAGCGGTCGCCGAGCGCTGGAAACTGGTCACCGGCAAGCCATTGATCGAGGCCTATGGACTGACCGAGACCTCGCCGGCGGCGACCATCAATCCGCTCGATATCCCGGAGTACAACGGCTCGATTGGCGTGCCCGTGTCGTCCACCGAAGTGGCGATTCGTGATGATACCGGCGCCGACCTCCCGCTTGGTGAACGCGGTGAGCTGTGCGTGCGTGGCCCGCAGGTGATGAAGGGTTACTACAACCGTCCCGAGGAAACCGCCAGGGTCATCATGTCCGATGGGTTTCTGCTGACCGGTGATATCGCGGTGATGGACGAAAAGGGCTTCGTGCGCATCGTCGACCGGAAGAAGGACATGATTCTCGTCTCCGGATTCAATGTTTACCCCAACGAGGTCGAGGATGTGGTTGCTCAGCATCCTGGCGTGCTGGAAGTGGCGGCGGTCGGCGTACCGCATGACAAGTCGGGCGAGGCCGTCAAGATCTTCGTTGTCAAGAAGGATCCCGCGCTGACCGCCGAAGGGCTGATCGCCCATTGTCGGGAACATCTGACGGGTTACAAGGTGCCGGGCCAGATCGAGTTCCGCAGCGAGTTGCCGAAGACCAACGTCGGCAAGATTCTGCGCCGCGAACTGCGCGATGAGGCCTTGAAGAAGGCCTGATACTGCGAGGGCCGGGCCCTGGGCTCCCCCTCTCAGTCCTTGCTGCTGACGTATTTCTTGAGAACGCCGGTGGTGATCGGGTGGCCGTTGCGCGCGGCGTAAAAGAGCGGCGTTTTCTGGTCCCGGTCGGTGCTCTTCGGATCGGCGCCTTGCGCGATCAGGTATTGCGAGAGCTTTGGCTGGCCCGTTGCTGCCGAGAGATGGAGCGGTGTCTGTCCGGCGTCGGTTTTCGCGGTCACGTCGGCATTGCGCTCGATCAGCACTTCCACCTCACGTCTCCCCCCTGAAATCACCGCCGCATGCAGCGGTGTCATGCCAATGCCATCCCTGGCTTCGAGGTTCGCGCCGCGCGCGATGAGCAGCGCTGTCGTTCGCGGATGGCCGTAGAAAGCGGCCATGTGCAGCGGCGTTCTGCCCAGCGCGTCGGTGACGTCGATTTCCGCACCCGCGTCGAGCAACGCCCTGATGTCCGTCAGGTCGCCGGCAATCGCCGCCTTGACCAGCGGCGGTG
>LBIU01000327.1 GCA_000987445.1 Candidatus Accumulibacter adiacens
CTCAAGGGGCTGGTTCTCGATCTGCGCAACGATCCGGGCGGCTTGCTGAACAGCGCTGTTGGCGTCTCGGCGGCATTCCTGCCACCGGATTCCCTGATCACCTCGACCGACGGACGCGCGCCCGACGCCAAGCACGAATTCCACGCTTCGCCGGCCGACTATCTGCGCGGCAGCCGGGACGATTACCTCAAACGGCTGCCCGCCGCGGCGCGCACGGTGCCAATGGTGGTGCTGGTCAATGGCGGCTCGGCTTCGGCGTCCGAAATCGTCGCCGGCGCGCTGCAGGACTACAAGCGTGCCGTCGTCATGGGCACGACGACCTTCGGCAAGGGCTCGGTGCAGACCGTGCTGCCGCTGCCCGGAAACACCGCCATCAAGCTGACGACGGCACGCTACTTCACGCCCTCGGGGCGTTCGATCCAGGCCAAAGGCATCGACCCGGACATCGTTGTCGAGGAAACAGCCAATGGCAGCTCGCGACAGCGTTTACGTGAAGCCAACCTTGATCACCACCTCGAAAACAATAGCCCTCCGGGCGAAGCCGAGAGCACAGGCAAGGAAGCGCCCGCCAAGCCGTCAAGCAGGGCGCCACTCCCTGCGCAACCGAAATCCGGCGACGCGAAGGACGGCGACAAGGATGAAGACGACGAGGCGGGCGAACTGCCGAGCCGCGAATTGGCTTCGAAAAAGGACTACCAGCTGACCCAGGCGCTGAATCTTCTCAAGGGCATGCAGATCATCCGCAGCAAGCCCTGAGCCCTGAGTCCTGAACCTTTCTCTCCCGGGAAGGAACGTGAAACGACCGGCTGCGAAAACCGACAAGACAGCACCGATCCGGAAGGAACGCAGTATCCTGTTTGCCAAGTTCCCGCCCGACCAAGTGCCTGAGGCCAGCGAATTCCTCGCCCAGATCGAGCAGCTGGAGGTCGAGCGACGTGAGCAGCAGCGCGCCGTCGGCGTCGCCTACGATCTCCACCAGCACTCCTTGGAAGAGCTCGAGGGCAGCCTTGAGGACCAGGGCTATCACCTGGACAACACCCTGATGAGCAAGATGATGCGGGCGCTGATCTACTACGTGGAGGAAACGCAGCTGCACAATCTCGAAGCGCCCGAGCGACCGCTGAAACACTCACAGTCGGAAGCCTACACGCGCGCCTGGGAACGCCACCCGCATGGCGACCACGACGACACACCGCCGGAGTGGCGCGAGTACAAGTAGGCGCCCCATTCAGGCCCATTGATGTGAAAGTCATGATCGTTAGCCGTATCTGCAGGAAGAGGCCAGGGCCCGCCCGATGAACGACGAGCAGTTGCTTCGCTATAGCCGCCACATCCTGCTCGACGAGATCGGCATCGAAGGACAGCAGCGTCTGGTCGACGCCAGGGCATTGATCGTCGGTGCCGGCGGCCTGGGCTCGCCGGCCGCCCTCTATCTCGCCGCCGCCGGCGTGGGCCACATCGCGCTCGCCGACGGCGATCGGGTTGACCTCACCAATCTGCAGCGCCAGATCCTCCATACGCAGGCGCGTGTCGGCCAGCCCAAGGCCTGCTCGGGACAGGTGGCGCTGGCGCACATCAATCCCGAAGTACAGATCGAAGCGATCAATAGCCGTCTCAGCGGCGAAGCGCTGGCAGCGCGGGTTGCCGACGCCGATGTGGTGCTCGATTGCTGCGACAACTTCGCTACCCGCCACGCCGTCAATCGGGAGTGCGTTCGACAGCGCACGCCACTGGTCTCCGGCGCGGCGATCCGTTTCGCCGGCCAGCTCGCGGTCTTCGACAGCCGGCGCAAGGACACACCCTGCTATAGCTGCCTGTTCCCGGAAGCTGACGACGTCGAGGAGGAGCGCTGCGCGGTGATGGGCGTCTTCGCACCGCTCACGGGCATCATCGGCGCCATGCAGGCCGCCGAAGCGCTGAAGCTGATCGCCGGCGCCGGCGAAGTCGTCCTTGGCCGTCTGTGGCTGCTCGACGGCCTGTCAATGGAATGGCGCAGCGTGAACTTCAGCAGGGACCCGAAGTGTTCGGTCTGCGCGTCAGATAGCGTCAGGCAAAACGTGCCAACAGGCGCAGATCCGGCCCCAGCGAACGCAGATCGCGGATGAGCAAGCTGCGCTTGCCGGCCAGAGACTGCAGCGCCGGCAGATCGAACATGCCACGCGCCGCGTCGCCGACCAGGCACGGCGCCAGATAAAGCAGCAGTTCATCGACCAGCCCAGCCGCGAGTAGCGCACCGCTGAGGTGAAAACCCGCTTCGGCGTGTACTTCGTTGATGCCGCGGCGGGCAAGTTCAGCGAGCAGGGCGACCAGATCGACCCGCCCGTCCGGCCCCGGCAGCAGCAGCACCTCGGCGCCGACCCGCTCGAGCGCAGCGATGCGCGTACTGCCGGCCACGGCGGCGGCAAGGAGAACGCCACCACCGCCGCGCAGCAATCTGGCGTCCAAGGGTAGCTCAAGCCGGCTATCGACGACGACTTTCAGCGGCTGCCGAGAATCGCTGGCGAGCCCTTCCAGCCCACGCACATTGAGCTGCGGGTCATCGTGGCGCACGGTGCCGATGCCGGTCAGCATGGCGCAGGCGCGTGCCCGCCAGCGATGTCCGTCCTGACGGGCATCCGCACTCGTCAGCCACTGGCTGACGCCGTTTTTCAGTGCCGTCTTGCCGTCGAGACTGGCGGCGACCTTCATGCGCAGCCAGGGTCGCGCACGGCTCATGCGAGCGACGAAACCGATATTGAGCTCCCGGGCCTCGACCGCCAGCAAGCCCTCCTCGGCAAGCACCCCGGCAGCGCGCAGGCTGGCGAGGCCCTGCCCGGCGACGAGGGGATTGGGATCCGCCATCGCGGCGACGACGCGGCCAATCCCCGCGGTCAGCAGTGCATCGCTACACGGCGGCGTCCGGCCATGATGACTGCAGGGCTCAAGGGTCACGTAGGCGGTCGCCCCGCGCGCCCATCCAGCGGCGGCGCGCAGGGCATGCACTTCGGCGTGCTCCTCGCCGGCACGCCGATGCCAGCCTTCACCGACGATCTGACCGTTGTTGACGATGACGCAACCGACCCGTGGATTGGGGGTGGTGGAATTGAGGCCCAACTCGGCCAGGCGCAGCGCCCGCGCCATCATTTCGTGATCCACCGCGGAGAACCCCGGCGACATCAACGACCTATTTTCTGGGGCGGGCGTGAGACTTCGCGAATCAGCTTGGAGAACTCGTCTACGTCCTCGAAATTACGATAGACCGAAGCGAAGCGAACGTAGGCCACCTTGTCGAGTTTCTTCAATTCGAACATGACCATTTCGCCGACCTTTTCCGAAGCCAGTTCGCGCTCGCCGAGGGCCAGCAGCTTGCCCTCGATGCGGGCAATCGCCGCCTCGACGGCCTCGGTCGCGACCGGTCTCTTGCGCAATGCCAGGCGGAGACTCGCGGCAAGCTTCTCGGGGTCAAAGTTGACTCGTGAGCCGTTCTTCTTGATCACCTGCGGCATGCGCAACTCGGCACGCTCGTAAGTCGTGAACCGCTTGTCGCATTTCAGACAACGCCGGCGACGGCGGACGAGGTCGCCATCCTCATTGATACGCGTATCAGCGACGGTCGTTTCGTCAGCGCCGCAGAACGGGCACCTCATCCGGCCGAGCCACCGTAGACGGGGAACTTCTTGCACAGCGCCGCGCCGTCGGCGCGCACCTTGGCCAGGACTTCTTCATCGCCGGGTGCATCGAGGACGTCGGCAATCATGTGGCCGACCAGTTCCGATTCGATCTCGGTGAAACCGCGCGTGGTCATCGCCGGCGAACCGATGCGAATACCGGACGTCACGAACGGCTTCTGCGGATCGTTCGGGATGGCGTTCTTGTTGACCGTGATGTGCGCAGCGCCCAGCGCCGCCTCGGCTTCCTTGCCGGTGATGTTCTTGGCCCGCAGGTCAACCAGGAAGACGTGCGACTCGGTACGGCCCGAGACGATGCGCATGCCGCGCTCTTCCGACAGTACCCGCGACAGAACCCGGGCGTTGGCCAGCACCTGCTCCTGGTATTTCCTGAAACCGGGCTTCAGCGCTTCCTTGAAAGCCACCGCCTTGGCGGCGATCACATGCATCAGCGGCCCGCCCTGCAGACCGGGAAAGACCGCCGAGTTGATGGCTTTCTCGTGCTCGGCCTTCATCAGGATGACGCCGCCGCGTGGGCCACGCAGGGTCTTGTGCGTCGTCGAAGTCACCACATCGGCATGCGGAACCGGGTTCGGATAGCAATCGGCGGCAATCAGACCGGCGTAATGCGCCATGTCGACCATGAAGATCGCGCCCACTTCCTTGGCGACGCGTGCGAAACGCTCGAAGTCGATACGCAGCGAATACGCCGAGGCACCGGCGATCAGGATCCGCGGCTTGTGCTCGCGAGCCAGCGCTTCCAATTTCGCATAATCGATGGCTTCCTGCTTGTCGAGGCCGTAGGCCACGACGTTGAACCACTTGCCGGACATGTTCAGCGGCATACCGTGCGTCAGGTGGCCACCTTCGGCCAGGCTCATGCCCATGATCGTGTCGCCCGGCTTGGCGAAAGCCATCAGAACCGCCTGATTGGCCTGCGACCCGGAGTTTGGCTGGACGTTGGCCGCCTCGGCCGAAAACAGCTTTTTCAGGCGCGCTATGGCCAGTTGCTCGGCGACATCGACATGTTCGCAACCGCCGTAGTAGCGCTTGCCCGGATAGCCTTCGGCATACTTGTTGGTCAACTGCGAGCCCTGCGCGGCCATGACCGCGTGGCTGACGTAGTTCTCAGAAGCGATCAGCTCGATATGCGCTTCCTGGCGCCGATTCTCGTTTTCGATCGCCTGCCAGATCTCGGGATCCACTTTCGCCAGTGTGTCGTTAGCCGAAAACATCGTACGCCTCTCAAGCCTTGAAAAAGAAGGGGATTATAGCATGCGCCAGGGTGCTGACTGGGCTGACCGCGGCCGCCAATCAGCCGCGGCGGCGGGGGACAACGCGTTGGCGGTAGTTGATCGACAGCGCGCTGAGCAAGGGATGCTCGCGCAGACGCTCGGCGAGCTCGCGCTCCGCCGCGCTCACCAGCGCCGCGTCGGCGAGCAACTCGCATGGCAAGAAGACCTCGGCTTCCACACGGCCCTTGAGGTAGTGCAGAACCACACGCTGCGGTTTCGGCAGCGTCGCCAGCACCGGCGCCAGGAAAGCCATCAGCTCGCTGCGGTCGGGCATGTTCTGGCTCGTGCTGTCGTGATCCTCATCGTCTTCGACGTCGACATGCACCAGCACGTCGGAGACGGTGGGATGGCTGTCGAGCACCCGCTTGCGGGTCGCCTCGGCAATGCGATGCCCCTCCGAAACACTGATCCTCGGATTGACGCAGACATGCGCATCGACCAGTGAGCGATGCGCCATGCGGCGCGTGCGCAATTCGTGCAGACTGCCCACTCCCTGGGTGTCGATGATCACCTGGCGAATGCTATCCACTTCCTCGACCGACAGCCCGGTGTCGATCAGTTCCTGCAGCGCCTCCCAGGAAAAGACCACCCCCATGCGCACGATCATGAAACCGACGATCACTGCGGCGACTGAATCGGCAAAGACGAAGCCCATCAGATTGCCGGCGATCCCGACCGCCACCACCAGCGACGAGGCGGCGTCCGAGCGCGCGTGCCAGGCGTTGGCGATCAGCATCGGCGAGCGCAGGCTTTGACCGACGTGCAGCATGTAGCGAAACAAGCCTTCTTTGGCGACCAGCGCAACAAGCGCCGTCCACAGCGCCAGCGGCGCCACTGGCGGCAGGCTGCCGAGATCCTGCAATTTCACGCCGGCGCTCCAGATGATGGCGCCACCGGTGGCCGCGAGAATCGCCCCCAGACCAAACGAGGCTGCCGTCTCGATGCGCGCGTGGCCGTAAGGGTGACTCTCGTCGGCGGGGTCCTTGCTGTGATGGGCGGCGAAGAGCACCAGGAAATCACAAACGAGATCGGACAGCGAATGCATGCCATCGGCGACCAGCGCTTGCGAGTTGGCGACGATACCGGCGACGACCTGCGCCGCGGTCAGCAGCACGTTGACCGCCACGCTGATCCACGTGCAGCGCTGGGTCAGCGCGTGCCGTCCTGGATCGTCGAAAGAGATTTCCGGGGCTGTTTCTGCGTTGCTCATGCTCGCGGGTGCTCTGAAGGGGGGGCGGCATATTCTATCGCCATCGCCATCGCCCGCGCAGTTTCAGCTGGCCGAGTTTCCGGATCATGGCAGAACTCGCGGGCCAAACCATCCTGCTGCCGCCGGGTTGA